>JAUWOG010000704.1 GCA_030612305.1 Armatimonadota bacterium
GAGAGCCTGCTTGCGGCGTCGGCATCGCGGCAGATGTTGACGCGCCATCGCTCGCCGTCGGCAGGTGCGCTGCGGCCCTCGAGATCGGCAAAAGGTATGGCGGCTTCGGCTATCCAGCCGCCCTCTTCGCGCAGAGAGGTCTTGACCTGCCAGTCGGGGTTGAAACCGGGCTCCTGGCGGACACCAGCCGTGGCGTGTCGGCACAGGATGTCGAACCTGGTGCCGATGGCGTTGGCCGACAGCATGTAATACGGGTATGCGTCGGGATCGGGGCGCAGGAATATGTCGAAGGCGTCTTCGGTAAAGACTGCAGCGTCGCGCTGGGCGAGAGCGCCCTTGACCGGGCGTTTGGTGGGATCGGTGAGCTCGAGGGCGACGTAGAGGTTGTCATCGTCAAAGGCCACGTGGGCGATGGTCTGGTCTGCGACGAGAGAGGGCTGGTACTGAGCGGCGAATCCAGTGGTAGTGGCGGCGCTGTCCCACTCGCCGGGGGTGATGACGCCGTCAATCGTCGGGGGTTTGGTGATGAAGGGTACCGACAGTATGGGATGGTCAGGCACCTGGTCGCCGCCGGGGCCGAGGATGTGAAGCTCGTCAATGGCGAATTCAGCGGCGACTCCGCTCTGGCCTACCCATGTGCCGAGTTGCATCCTGAGGTTTGCCGGGTCGGCGGCAATGGGCCCGAAAAGCCCGTTCCAGGGCTTGGTGGCGCGCAACTCGCCGTCGCACCAGAGCTCGAGTTCGCGTCCCCAGCGCAGCGAGATGTGGTGCCATTCGTCCTTCTTCCATGGGGCGGAAAATGCCTGGTAGAGGACGATCTGTCGCTGGGGATTGCGGACGGTGACACAGATGCTCTTGAGGACTGAGTAGATGGAGACGGAGCTGCGGCCGGGGCCGAAGACGGTGAAGAAGACCTGGTTGCTGACATTTTTTCCGGGAAACGGTGGCTTGGCTGCGGGATCGAAGTTGTAGGCGACCCAGAACTCGATTGCGCCGGCGGTGAGGTCGAGATTGCCCGGCGCGGGATAGGTCATCTGCATGACATCGTGGAAGCGGAAGGCCTTGCCGAACTTGCCGGGGATGAACTCGCCGCCCTTCATGGGCCGTCCGCCAGTGATTTCGGCGGCGGGCTTGATGACGGCGGGCGAGGTCATGAGCTTGCCGTCGGGCGTGAAGGGCTTGTCGAAGTGGTCAAGGATGAGTGTGCGCTGCGTCGGCACGGGAGGGGAGGTCAAATCAGGGGCGGCAACGGCAAGCGGCATGAGCAGTACCGCCAGGCAGACGGTTGCGAGTGTGAGGTGTGTGGTGCGCATCAGGCATTCCTCCGGGGGTGCCTCGCACGCCGCACGGCGTAGACACCGGGAAATTAGGCGCGCTAGTCCTCGTCAGGTTTGCCTGCGAGGCCGTCGCGGATGTGTGTGGAGAGTTCCCTGATAGTGAACGGTTTGCGCAATATGTCCGCGATGCCCTCCGGGAGGGTTTCGGGCACGAGATCGTCGCTGACAAATCCGGTCATCAGCATGCCTTTGGCGTCGGGGTCGAGTTCGCGTATCTTCGCGAATGCCTCGATGCCGGTCATCTGTGGCATGTTGATGTCGAGGACGACGAGATCAATGTCGGCGGGCGTCCGGCTGTAGGTGTCAACGGCTTCGGCACCAGTGCTTGCCTCGATGACGTTGTAGCCGAGGCTTTCGAGAAGCTGCCTGAGATTGGCGCGGACGGCTTCGTTGTCCTCCACGAGAAGTATGACCTCAGAACCTGTATGGAGGGCTGTTTGTGTTGCCTGGACGGGCTCGACGGCACCCGTGGCGAGGGGGAGGTGAACGATGAAGGTGGTACGCACGCCCGGCTCGCTCTTCGCCGCGATAGTGCCGGCGTGAGCGTGGACTATGC
>JAUWOG010000462.1 GCA_030612305.1 Armatimonadota bacterium
GGTGCCTTTGTCCAGATACCGAGGGCATTCCCTTCGCCTACTCCCCTCTCCATGAGGACGCGTAGCGTCCTCCCGGGAGAGGGGCGGGGGGTGAGGGGCCGTTGCCGTCTGTAGGACCGCCTTCCTTGCTCCCCCTCCTTACCCGGTGCTATACTCACCTATGCACAAGCCTCCTGCCTGACTCGCAACGCACTACGGGGGACGACGGTGGCGCAACAGGTTCTGCTACCCGACCGAGAAGATCACTCCGCCGCCCCCTTGTGGCGCGAGGCGCTGATTCTCGCCATCACCTACTACACGATTCTCGCCGCACTGCCACACATCGCCGGTGTCCCGCCGATTGTCGGCATAGTCGCCGGCACCGTGGTTTTCCTGCTCCTCTCTCTGGCTGTCATCCGCAACATCGCCCTCTGGGACATCAAGCCTCTCCACGAGTTCTTCCTCATCGCATTTTCTCTGACGGGCTGGTATGCGGTCACTCTCTACGCCGCCCAGTACAAGGCCGCCGTGCCGTTCCTCTCCCCGCTTACCTCACTGCTCTTTCTGGTGGCGTGTGCGTTTCTGGGGCGCTTACTTTCCCGGCTGATTCGCGATGTCAACATGCTGGTGCCGATTGCCGTCGTGCTCCTGCTCGTGGACATCTTCACTGTTTTCGTCGGCCCGACCGGTGTCGCCCTCGACAGGGCCCCGGACCTCGTCGCCAAGCTCTCCATCGGCCTCCCTGCCATCGGCTCGGCGGCAGGTCCCGAGGGCGCTGGGGGCTTCGCTTTCATCGCCACTGCGGGGCTCGGCGATTTCATCTTCCTCGCCTTCTTCTTCGTGGCGACATGGCGCTACGGCTTGCGTTTTGAGCGCACTTTCTGGTATATCTTTGCCTTCGTCGCCGTCGCCATGCTCGGTTCACTGATGGTGATGTTCCTGCCGGGCATTCCGCTGCTGCCTTTCGTGGCGATGGGCTTCCTGCTGGCCAATATCGGGCAGTTCTCTTTCACCGCTCAGGAGAAGCTCTATTTCCTCATTGCCATGGTTTTCATTGCCGCCCTCATCGCCGCCGGCGCATTGCTCACTCAGCACTTGAAGTGACAGCCTCAGCCTTGACTATTGATGAACCCGTGCCCCGCCAGCCTTTGCCTTTTGCCGTTGTCTTCTGCCGTCCGCCGTTGCCGGCCGTGGCCGTCCGCCGTCCGGAGGGGCCGCATGGGCTGGACTTCGCGATAGCGAAGGCCAGACCATCCGGCCCACAGCCTTTGCCGTATGGAGGGGCCGTGTCGCGGGCCACTTCGCGTAGCGAAGTGGCCGAGGCCGGCCCACAGGAGGTCTCCCTATGCGCATCATCTACCTGACTGCCCTCGTCTCGCTCATCCTGCTCGTCAGTCTGGCCGCCCTGACTGCGGCGGAGGAGACGGAGTTCGCGCCGCTGCTCTACATTGGTTTCGACGACACTGCCGAGGCGGTGGCAGAGGGCGCAGAGGTCACCGTGACCGGGGCCGATTCCGTCAAGTATGCCGAGGGAAAGTTCGGCAATGCGGCAGACTTCCGCGAGAGCGGCTGCGTCGAGTATCGCGGGCTGCCGGCGCTCAATCTCAAATCAGGCACCATGGAGCTCTGGATCAAGGCGGCCAATCCCGCGACGGAGATGGAAGACCATTACTACCTCCAGTTCCTGAAGGACGATGAGTCCGGTGGCATTGAGCTCAAGTTCTACCACGTGGAGTTGTCCATGCAGGTGATCATGTGGGCCGGCGGCAAGAAGCACCGGCGCTACGGCTGGGGATGGGCGCAGGATACCTGGCGACACATCGCCATCACCTGGGACACTGCGGACCCGGAGATCTCCGGCCTCAAGCTGTATTACAATGGCATTGTGTCGGGCTACCCGCGCGGCTACCAGGAAATTGACATGCCCGACTTCCTGCGGATAGGCTGCAAGTCCCCGGACGAGGGGCTATTCGCCGAGGCGCTGATTGACGAGGTGGTGGTCTATGACCGGGCCCTGACGCGGGAGCAGGTCAAGACGCTGTATGAGAATGGCGACAAGCCCCTGGCGGAAAAGGTCACGGCGGTCAGGGAGCGCATCACCCGGGACGTCGCCATCGAGGCAACCAAGACCGACCTGCTCTTCAACCACCGCAAGCTCGGGATGCTGCACGGTCGCTACCAGTCGCTGTTGAACTGGCCGGACACGCTCTTCGCCGTGCTGGGCCTGCCGGTGCCGGAGCCGATCCATGAGACCGAGCTGACCACTACGGACCTCAGCCAGTACGACGCGATTCTGGTCGGTGGCGGCGGCGGCCTGCGCCTCGATGAGGCCAACGCCGAGGCCCTCCGCAAGTACGTCCAGGATGGCGGCGGCTATGTGGGCATCTGCGGCGGCGCTACCAGCGCTGCCAAGTACGGGCTGATTGACGCGGACCGCTACAACTTCGGGGTCCGCGGGCCGGTCTGGGCGAAGCTCAAGGAGCACCCGGTCACGGAGGGCTACGACATCGCCCGCAAAGTCCTCTTCCCCCACGCCAGCGGCCCGCTCTTCGTCATCAAGGAGGACTCCGGCGAGGTCCCGGTGGTCCTCTTTGATGTGGGCAACCCGCCGCTCCCGACGTTCGTCAACGTGATTGCGAGGCAGTACGGCGAGGGACGCATCGTTGTCTTCAGCGGACACCCTGAGGGCTCGACGGAGACGCGGCGGATGCTCCGCAACGCCCTCCTCTGGACCGCCAAAATCACCCCCCTCCCCGACCAGCCCGCCGCACCATAGCACCCGGCCCACGCTCATCCAGCCCGCGATCATTCGAGAGGCTTGACTTCGCTCAGCTGAGTCCGGCTGCGACTTTGGCTCCGCCGCGTGGAGTTTGCGTCAGCAAATCATCGCTTCGCGCCCGGGATAAATGCTCGCCTGGGTATCCTCAACAGGGTAGGTATGCGCCATTTGACCCCTGCACTCAGGCCGTTTGACCCCTACAGTCAAGCCAAAATCGGTATAGCGAATCGCCGCAAACTTGTGCAAAATCTGATTTGACCCCTGCAGCCTCCGGCCCGATTCGCCCAAAATGAGCCGAAATCACCTCGAATCAGCGTTGACCCCTACACTCCAGTTGAACTTTCCGCCAGGATTATGTGAAATCAAGTGATCATTCTGCGGCTAATTTTACAAATCAGCCCGAAAAAACGCCTGACCCCTACACTCGGAATGAACATTTCGCGTCTATAGACATAATGCAGTAAGTAATATCCAGTTCTGTTCTATTTCGTCACGAAGTTGCCCCGAACGCGAGTTCACAGTTCTGCCAACAAATCAGGCGGCACAAATGGACGCTAT
>JAUWOG010000051.1 GCA_030612305.1 Armatimonadota bacterium
GATATACTGGAGGAGAAAGCCACGCAATGACCCGGCAAACCATACGCAAGATCCTCATCAACGGCTGCACCATTGGCGGCGACCAGCTCGCACTCATCGCCGGCCCTTGTCTCGTCGAGGATGAGGAGACCACCTATGACATCGCCGCGCGCCTCCGCGACATCACCGCCCAGCTCAACATGCCCTTCCTCTTCAAGGCCTCCTACGACAAGGCCAACCGCACTGCGATTACTTCCGAGCGCGGTCCCGGCTGGCAGAACGGCCTCCTCACTCTCGCCAAAGCCGCCAACAGGGCCCAGGTCCCCGTCATCTCCGATGTCCACGAAGTCGCCCAGATTGGCGCCGTCGCCGAGGTCCTCGACATGCTCCAGGTACCCGCGTTCCTGTGCCGCCAGACGGACCTGCTCGTCGCCGCCGGCGAATCCAGCCTCCCCGTCAATATCAAGAAGGGCCAGTTCATGGCCCCTGATGACATGCGCTTCGCCATCGAGAAGGTCACCTCTACAGGCAATCAGGACGTCACCGTAACTGAGCGCGGCACAACCTTCGGCTATCACAACCTCGTCGTGGATATGCGCGCACTCCTCATCATGCGCGGCTTCGGCTATCCCGTCATCTTTGACGCGACCCATAGCGTGCAACTCCCCGGCGGAGCCGGCGGTGCCTCCGGCGGCCAACGCGACCTCGCACCAGCCCTCGCCGCCGCAGCCGTTGCCGTCGGTGTTGATGCCGTCTTCCTCGAGGTCCATCCCGACCCCGACAACGCCCCCTGTGACGGCCCCAACATGCTGCCGCTCGACACCATCCCACAACTGCTCGAGCGGCTGCTCGCCATCCGCGCTGCCGCCCAACAAACCACAGGAGACTGATTCACACAACATGGACCCCAAAGACATCATCAACCAGGCGAAGCGGACACTCGCCATCGAACACAATGCTATCCAGGCCGCTGCCGACCGCCTCGGAGACGAGTTCCTCAAGGCCTGCGACATGCTCCTTGAGATGAAGGGCCGCGCGGTCCTCTGCGGCATCGGGAAGTCCGGCGCAGTCGGACGCAAGCTCGCCGCCACCTTCGCAAGCACCGGCACGCCGGCCTTTTTCATGCACCCAGCCGAAGCCATCCACGGAGACCTCGGCATGGTCGTGGACGACGACGTCGTCATCATGCTGTCCAACAGCGGCGAGACCGACGAGCTCTCCCGCATCCTGCCGGCCATCAAGCGCCGTGGCGTCCCCATCATCGCCATCTGCGGCGACGAAGCCTCAACTCTGGGCGACGAAGCCGCGGCAGTTATCAACTCCGCTGTCGAGGAAGAGGCCTGTCCTCTCGGCCTCACGCCAACCGCCTCCACTGCCACGATGATGGCTCTCGGCGACGCGCTGGCGATGGCGCTCATGTACGCCCGGGGCTTCTCCGCCGAGCAGTTCGCCTCATCTCACCCCGGCGGGACCCTCGGCAGGCGTCTCCTCTCCCACGTCTCCGACGCCATGCACGCCGGTGACGAGAGCCCCACCGTCAGGCCTGATGACTCCGTCCTCCACTGCATTCTCACCATGAGTAAGGCCTCTGTTCGCGGCGTCGTCAGCGTCGTTGACCTCGAAGGCCAACTGCTCGGGGTTTTCACTGATGGCGATCTGCGCCGCCTCATGCAGGAGCAGCAAGGACGCGACGAAGTGATAGACCTGCCCGTCGCCGAAGTCATGACCAAAAACCCCATCACCGTCACACCTGACACCCTTGCCACTGAAGCGCTCCACATCATGGAGACGAAGCAGGTGGACAACCTCCCGGTCGCCGACACTGACGGCACCGCTGTCGGCGTCGTTGACATTCAGGACCTGATGAGACTCCGCATCATCTAAAGCCCTGCCGGGGCATCCCATGACACCCCTTACCCTCATACAAACCGCCGATATGCACGGGAAGCTGACGATGGAGATCGCCCGCCGTCTCGGCGACCTTAAGCTTCGCCATAACGCGCTGCTCCTCGATTGCGGCGACGCCCTCGACGCGCCCAACTATCTGCCATCGCCTGCCATCCCGCCGGCCCGCATCTCCCCTGTCGCTGCCGCAATGAACGCAGCCGGATACGACGCAATGGCGATGGGCAATCGCGAGTACGGGTGGCGCGGCTCGACCATCAACGCCAAGCTCGCCGGCCTGCAATTCCCCGTCCTCTCGGCCAACATCGTGCTCCAGGACACTCGCATCGTCCGCTCGACTCTCACTCTCCAGGCCGGGGACTACACCGTCGGCCTCTTCGCCCTCACACCCAACATGGCCCCGGCAGGCAGCCTTGCCCAGCGCACCTCCGACATCCAGTTCATTGACCCCGAGCAGGCAGCCCATAGCGCCATCGCCGACCTCCGCACTCACGCCGAGGGGGCGTTGAAGCCAACCATCATCATCGCGCTCATGCACTGGGGCGTCGAAACCGGCCCCGAGGGTGACCAGGCCCGGCTCATCCACAGTCTCCCCGACCTCGACCTGGTGCTCGCCGGCCATGCCCATGTTGAGGCCGGAGCTCTCGACAATATTGGCCCTACTACGGTCAGCCGCTGCGCATCACACGCTCGCGAGGCCGCAATCCTCCGCCTCGAGACGGACGGCACGTGGCACCAGGAGTTGGTGAAACTCACATGAGCTGGCGACTCTACGCCGACCTCGGCAACGCGACTCTGCACTGGGGGATCTTCCGCGATACGGACTCCCGCGACGCAGAATGCCTCGCCCACGACCGCATATCCGCGACTCCGGAGGAGCTCGATCAATGCTGTGCGCCATCCCTTGACGCGATGCTCCAGGAGGCCGGCGAGACCATTGCCGACTACGCAGGCGGCCTCCTCTGCAGCTCAAATCCCGCCCTCACCCCTGACTTCATCAGCGCCCTGCAGCACTACACGGGCATCACACTGCCCGAACTGACCCCCGCAATGACCGCCCACATTCCGACTTCTTACTATGATCGCACTCAGCTCGGCCCGGACCGGCTCGTCAATGCCGCCGCGGTTATCGCTCACTACGAATGTCCGGCCGTCGTCGCCGATCTCGGCAGTTGCATCACCGTTGACCTCATCAATGACGAGGGCGTCCTCGTCGGCGGGGCCATTGCGCCGGGCCTCCCCGTCATGTTCGCAGGCATCATGGCACAGACCCCTCACCTTGCCCCATCGCTGC
Source organism: Armatimonadota bacterium (assembly GCA_030612305.1). Classification (GTDB taxonomy): domain Bacteria; phylum Armatimonadota; class Zipacnadia; order Zipacnadales; family UBA11051; genus UBA11051. Next base: position 3,179 of record JAUWOG010000051.1, read on the forward strand.
AGAAGGTGGAGCCGCCGATGGATCTCACCGAGCCCGGCCGCTCCACCGCAGAGTGCCTCTCCCTCGGCATCTACACTACCCTTTTCGGCGCTACTGTCAGCCTCTGCGCCCATTTCTCATTCGATCTGCCTTCTGCTGCGATCGTTCTCACCGGTGGCGACGCCCTCTACGTGCATGCCATGTCCGACTTCGGCGATGCCCTCGACGAGACCCTCACACTGAAGGGGCTGGCTACCCTTGACCCGCGAGACTGAGCCCCTCAGCTCAGACAGCAGCCCGCCTGGCGGGGACCATGCCGAGCCTCTCAGCCACGCCGCCGGCACCCTTGTCATCGGTTCCCTCCGCATTGATCCGCCTCTCGTGCTCGCTCCGCTGGCCGGATATACCAACCTTCCGTTTCGTCTCCTCTGCCATCTCGGCGGCGCTGGTCTCGTCGTCAGCGAGATGATCTCCGCAAAGGGCCTCCAGTACCGCAACCACAAGACCCGTTCCTTGATCGCCACCTGCCCACAGGAACGCCCCGTCGCGCTCCAGGTGTTTGGCGATACTCCCGACGTGCTGTATAATAGTGTCCGCCAGATGGAGGCCGCCGGCGCCGACATCATAGACCTCAACATGGGTTGCTGCGTGCCAAAAGTCCGTGCCGCCGGGGCTGGCATCGAGTTGATGGCCGACCCTCAACGTGGCATTGATTGTGCTGCTGCTCTCGTAGAGGCCGCCGGCGTGCCCGTTACGGTCAAGATCCGCGCCGGCCTCTATGACGGCGATATGCGCTACCTTGACATGGCTGCAGAGCTCGCCGGCGTTGGTGTCGCCGCCATAGCGCTCCACGCGCGCAACGCACAGCAGCAGATGAGCGCGCCGGCTGACTGGACATGCGTCGCGAAGCTCGTCGAGGCCGTGGACATCCCTGTCATCGGCAACGGGGGCCTCACTGCTCCAACCGATGCTCTCGCCATCATCGAGCAGACCGGCTGTGCCGGTGCCATGTATGCCCGGGCTGCTCTCGGCAGGCCGTGGATATTCCGCCAGGCGGCGGCCGCCATTCACGGACGCACGCTCCCGACACAGCCGCCGCCGCACATCATGGCCATCGCGCTCTGCCACGCCCAGATGCTGGCACTCCAGTACACCGAGCGCATTGCCGTGCACCAGATGCGCGGCCACATGGCTCACTACAGCAAGGGCCTGCCGCACGCCTTGGCCCTGCGCAGGCGCATGAACACCGTACACACCTTGGAGGACCTCAAGCAGCTTGTCTGCGAATACCTGAGGGCGTCATAGGACATACAGAGCTGGGTCGTCGTCAACAACCATGATCCGCATCGTCAGCATAAGTCTCGGCCCATCATCCCGCGACAAGTCCGTCGAGCTTGAACTGCTCGGCGAGCGATTCCTGCTCGAACGTCTCGGCACAGACGGCAACGTCGGCCGCTTTGCCCGCTTCCTCAGGCAGTACGACGGCGTCGCCGATGTCCTCTGCCTCGGCGGCATCAACCTCGGCATCCACTGGGGAAACAGATTCTACCCGTTCACCCAGGTCAGTAACATACTCAAACATGTCAAGCAGACGCCTGTCGTTGATGGCTCAGCCCTCAAGGCAACACTCGAGCCGAAGACACTGGAGTTCCTCCAACAGCAGGGCATCATAGACCTCGCTGAGACGCGCACCTTGATGATGGACGCATTCGGACGCCACTGGCTCGCTGAGGCCGTCGCTTCTTCCTGCGCGGAGTTAGTCTATGGCGACCTCATGTTCAGCTTCGGCATTCCGCTCCCGATCCGCTCGCTCAAGGCCATGAACTCCTGGGCGCGAATACTCCTGCCGATGATCACGCGCGTGCCACACAACTGGGCCTTCAGAATGGGGGTCCACGGCAATACCATTGTCGGGGGCTTTGACAGCTACTACCAGTGGGCACACCTTATCGCCGGCGATTTCGCCTATATCAGACACTACATGCCCGACCAGCTCGAAGGTAAGATTATTGTCACAAACACCATCACCAACGAGGACCTCGCACTCCTCAAGGAGCGCGGCGTCAGATACCTTGTCACACCCACCCCGGAAATCGAGGGACGTACCTTTGCCACCAACGTAATGGAGGGAGTGTTCGTGTCGCTGCTCGGACGACCGCCCGACCAACTGTCACCCCAGGACTATCTGCAGCTCGCCGAGGACATCAAGTGGCAGCCGGTCGTCAGAGAAGTCTCGCCTGCATGACACGACCCACGCAATACATTGACCAAGTTCGCCTTCATTCTTCATGCACTTAGCACCGCCGATATTGCGCGCAGGTACCCGCTCACAAGGTGCTTGCCTGACGCCATTCTCGAACCCCTCTTGCGCCATATCTCGCCACGCCTCATCAGCGAGATCACCGGCATCACGTCTCCCACCGGGGCGGAAACCGGCGGCTGGTTTGTCGGCTGCACTCTCACCTCCCGCCAGCTCCTCAACGACCCGCCCGAGCGCTCCACTAGAAAGATCATCGAGTGCTGCAATCTCGCCGCCGAACTGGGAGCCGGCATCGTCGGCCTCGGCGCGCTCACCGCTGTCGTCGGCGACAAGGGCATTTCCATCGCAGACGAGGTTGATATCGGCGTCACCACCGGCAACAGCTACACCGTTGCCACTGCCGTTGACGGGCTCCTCGGGGCCGCCGCACTCGTGGGCCACGAGCCTCGGACTTCAACCGTCGCAATCCTCGGCGCGACGGGGGCTATCGGCAAGGTCTGCGCGAAGCTGCTCGCCGACCAGGTCGCCCGACTCGTCCTCGTCGGTCGCCGCCGTGACGCCCTCGAGCAGCTTGCCGCAGATATTGACGGCTCCGCCACCATCCAGGTCAGCACCGACATCTCCGCTGCTCTCTCCATCTCTCCGCTCGTCATCGCTGTCACCTCCGCACTCGAGACCGTCGTCGAGCCATACGACCTCCTCCCCGGCGCCGTCGTATGCGATGTCGCCCGCCCCCGTGATGTCTCAAAGCAGGTTGCCGAGAAGCGCGCCGACGTCCTCGTCATCGAAGGCGGCATGGTCGCCGTGCCCGGAGATGTCCAATTCAACCTCGACTTCGGCTTCCCACCCAGGACCGCCTATGCGTGTATGGCCGAAACCATGATCCTCGCCCTCGAAGGCCACACCGCCGACTACTCACTCGGGGGCGATCTGAGCATTGACCGCGTAAGAGAGATTGCCGCCCTCGCCGACAAGCACGGCTTCAAGCTCGCCGGCTTCCGCTCCTTCGAGCGCGCCGTGGACGACCAGACCATAGACCGCGTCCGCGAATTCGCCGCCGAAGCGATGGCCTCCTATCACCAGCCCGACTGACCCGTCTCAAAGCCGCTACGCGAAGAGGTACACACATGGCTTCAGACGACGAACAGGTACGGAACCGCAAGGCCAAGCTCGACCATCTCAAAGACGCCGGCAATGACCCATTTGCCGTTCACCGCTTCCCGCGCACGCATACCTCCGCCCAGGTAGTCACGCAGATAGAGGCAGCCGAAGAAGCCGCCGGCGACGCCGACATGGACTGGGACGCCGCCGGCTTTGAGGTCACTGTCTGCGGCCGCCTCATGGCGATGCGAGACCAGGGCAAGTCCATCTGGGCCGATCTCCACGACGACGCCGGCAAGATCCAGCTCTGGGCAGGCAAGAAGCAGCTAGGCGATGACGCCTTCGATGCCTTCAGCGACCTCGACATCGGCGACATCATCGGCGCCACCGGTCATGCCTTCCGTACCCGCCGTGGCGAGCCGACTGTCGAACTCTCCGAATGGCGCCTCCTTGCCAAGTCCCTCCGGCCACTGCCTGAGAAATTCCACGGCCTCCAGGACATCCAGCTCCGCTACCGCCGCCGCTATCTGGATCTCATCGTCAACCCGGATGTCCGCGAGATATTCGCCAGGCGCACTGCCGCCATCCGCGCGATGCGTTCATTCTTCGACGACCGCGACTTCCAGGAAGTCACCACTCCGATGATGCAGCCGCTCTACGGGGGTGCCAACGCGCGGCCCTTCACGACGCACCACAACACTCTCGACATGGACCTCTACCTCCGCATCGCTCCCGAGCTTTACCTGAAGCGCCTCGTCATCGGCGGGCTCGAGCGCGTCTATGAAATCGGCCGCGTCTTCCGCAACGAGGGCATTGACGCCCTCCACAATCCCGAATTCACCATCATGGAAGCATACATGGCCTATGCCGACTACGAGGACATGATGGAGCTTTTCGAGGGCCTCGTCTGCGAGATGGCCGTCGCGGTCAACGGCTCGCTTCAGTTCACCTACCGCGACAACGAAATCAGCCTCGAGCCGCCGTGGCAGAGGGTCTCGCTGCTCGACGCCATTCGCGAGGCGCCCGGCGTGGACTTCGGGGAGATATCCGGCGACGAAGAGGCACGTGAGGCCTGCGCGGACCTGGAACTGGGCGATATGACGCAGGACAACTGGGCGGCGCTGCTGGACAAGTGCTTCGACCGCTTCGTCGCACCGACACTCATCCAGCCGACATTCGTCATTGATTATCCCGTGCAGATTTCGCCTCTTGCCAAGCGCCTCCCCGACCGGCCTCATCTCACCGCCCGCTTCGAGCCTCACATCGGCGGCGAGGAAATCGGCAACGCCTTCAGCGAACTGAATGACCCGATAGACCAGCGTGAGCGCTTCGAAGCACAGGTGCGCGCAGGCGCCTGCGGCGACGAGGAAGCTCACCCGCTTGATGAAGACTACCTCCTGGCGATGGAGTACGGTCTCCCGCCGACCGGTGGCATAGGCATGGGCGTGGACCGTGTCATCATGCTGCTCACCGGCTGCACCAACCTCCGTGAGGTCATCCTGTTCCCGCAACTCCGCCCGGAAGAGGGCTAGCGACATGGCATTTGCCAGAGACATCATTGCCACCATGCGGCCGCGACAGTGGACCAAGAACCTCCTCGTCTTCGCCGCCATACTCTTCGCCGGCAAGGCCTCTGACCCCGAGGCCCTCCGCTACGTCGTCTTGGCCTTCGTCGCCTTCTGCATCCTCTCCGCCGCCGTGTACCTGCTCAATGACTCCCTCGATGCCGAGAGCGACGCGCGCCATCCCGACAAGCGCCATCGCCCCATCGCCGCCGGCCGCATCCCGGCTCACGAAGGCATCCTCCTCGCCGTCGTCTGCGCTCTCCTCGGCCTCGTCATTGCCCATTTCGCAACCCCCATTTTCGGCTTCTTCATCACCGCCGTCCTCTACCTCGCTCTTACCACCGCCTACACCCTCTGGCTCAAGCATATCGTCATCCTCGATGTCCTCGCCGTCTCCCTCGGATACGTGCTGCGCGCCGTCGCCGGAGCCGAAGCCATCGGCGTCGCCATCTCGCCCTGGCTCGTCATCTGCACCCTCCTGCTCACGCTCTTCATATCCCTCGCCAAGCGCCGCTGCGAGCTCATCCTCCTCGAAGACGGAGCCACCGAGCACCGCCCCATTCTACAGCACTACAGCCCCCAGCTCCTCGACCAGATGATCGCCGTCGTCACTGCCTCCACCCTCGTCACCTACTGCCTCTACACCGTGGACGATCGCACCATCCAGGTCGTCGGCACCCAGAACCTCGTCTATACGGTCCCGCTCGTCATCTACGGTATCTTCCGCTACCTGTACCTGATGCACGAAAAAAAGCTGGGCGGGCAACCCGACCAGCTTGTTCTCACCGATACTCCTCTGCTGCTCACCATACTCATCTACGCCGCGACTGTGGCCGTCATACTCTACCTGCTCCCCTGACCCAGCCCCTCTCTTACAGCCGCCTCTCATTCCTCATCTGCGCGCCGGGCAAACACTACCGCCTCCGCATCCTCATACACTACCTCCCAGTTCGCATTACTGCGCACCGCCTCCGTCAACGCCGCATCCGCCTCCGCCAGGCCCCACTTCACCCCATACCTGCCCGCGATCTGCTCCCAGTCATCCCTCGCCTCACGCAGCGCCACCCAATCCCTGAACACTTCCTCACCGTACATATCCACGCGACCATCCATGAACACGCGGTGCCGGGGATACAGCCGGTGTATCAGGTATCCCCCCCACTGGTACGGGTTATACATATTCCCCGCCAGGTCGTGGCTCTCAATCCAATCCGCCGCCGCAACGGGAAACAGATGCTCATTCAGCGCGCGTTTTGCGACCACCGGCCGACTTATCGCCAGCACTCCCACCAGCATGATAACAACCAGCGCGATCGGCAGCACCCTCTCCGGCTCATCCTCCGACCCCCGACTCCAGCCTATCAGTCTCGGCGACACACCTCGCACCCATTCACTCAGCACCGGCGTCACCCCCCACGCCCTCACTATCGCCGCCGGCATTGCCGCGCGGTTCCCGCGCCAGCCCCTGCCCCACCCCACCCC
>JAUWOG010000381.1 GCA_030612305.1 Armatimonadota bacterium
TGGCGTCAGGAGCCGTGGGAGGGATGCGGAGTGTGCCTCTGCGTCTCTCGTGCCTTGATGGCCGCTTGTGCGCTGAGGTCGGGGATGTCCAGGAGACGGTGTACGATTTCGATGCGGCGGAAGGGGCCTGCGGTCTCTTCGCTGAGGGTCGCGCGCAGTTCGATGATTTCGAGGTCAGACAATTGGAGCCGCCCGGCACCGAGATATCCTTCATCAACGGTCGGCCGCTTCAGGTGCCGGCTGAGCGCCACGGCCAGATGCGCGCTGTGCTCGGGTACTACTGGCTGCCACGGGACGGATACTGGTCCCCGGCGAAGCTCGATGGCTGTGAGCAGCCGGGCCTGCGCCCGAGGCCCCGCGGCGAGAAGCCGGCGGCGCTGTGGTATTTCCAGCCCTGCCCCGGAGATGGAGTGCTCACCGCGAGCAACTGCATAGTGGGTCGCGGCACGACTATCGGCCTCGCCATCGCCTGCGAGGAGGACGACCTCGGCAGTGGATATGCGCTGACAGCTTCGGCAAGCAGTCCGCTGAAGCTGAAGCTGCTGCGGGCAGGCAAGACCGTGGCCGAGAGCGACCTGGCAACGCCGGGGCAACAGGTCAACATGTCGCTGTGGCGAGACGGCGACTACATTGTGGGTAGAGCCGGCGACGCACACCTGGCCTACAAAGACGAGCAGCCGCTGAAAGGCACGCGCTGTTGCGCTTATGCCCGGGGAAGCGGTGCCGCCATCGGGAAGCTCACTCTGGGCCACCGGCGAGGCTACTACTACGCCTTCAGAGAGGTGGAAACTGACTGGCAGCCGGCGACGGGGGAGTGGCTGACGCATTCCGGGCTGGCCTGCATCGCCTGGGACTACTGGCTCACGGCGAAAGCCGAGCCGGGGGCGATGTCATACAACCTGCGCCCCCAACCCCATGACCTGCAGGTGGATTTCTGGGTCAGCGAGTACACCGAGGGCTTCGCCAACGGCCATCACCAACATTACCCGTACTATGACATCAGCCTCGTCACGTGCGCGCAAGAGCGTGACAAGGACAGCGGCTACCGCTTTCTGATTGGCGGCGAGAAGGGCCGGGTGACGCGGCTGCTGCGGCTTGGCGAGGTAGTCGCGGAAACCAAGGACCGGCGGCTCTGGATAACGATGGGCGGGCACTGCAACAGCCCGCGCGCCATTCACGTCGTGGTGAGCCAGTCAGGTGGGAAGATAAGCCTGCGCGTCAACGATGTGGAGGCGCTGGAGTTCACCGATCCGGAACCTCTACCCGGGGGCTTTGTGGGAATCGGCGCGGCGGGATGCACGGCCAACTTCCGCAACTTCTGGATGGCTCCCGTCGGCGACTGAAGCCCTCTTCGCCCCGCCTCAGAACTCCCGAATCACGTCCACCATGGCCAGGTAATTCTCATAGGGGATGTAGTCGAGCGGGCTGGTGTTACAGGCGGCCACGTAACGCCCGCCCTCCATTCCGATAGCCAGCATCTCCTCGGTGCGGGCGCGGACCTCCGGCACTGTCGCATGGGGCAGGAAGACTACGTCCATGTTCCCCATCAGCGTGATGTCGCGACCGAAGCGGCGCTTGATGTCGCCGAGGTCATTGGCCGCGGCCTCGACGCCGTGGAAGGCGCTGAAGCCGAGCTCGATGAGGATCGGCAGCAACTCGTCGGCCTTGCCGTCGCTGTGGAAGGTGTAGGTGATGCCGGCCTCGCGCAGCGGTGCCACGGTCTCGCGGGTTCTGTCGAACACCAGCTCCCGGAACATCCTCGGATTGACCATCAGCCCGTTGTTGAAGGCGCAGTCGCCGTCCACCAGCACCACATCAATGCCCAGAGGGATGACGACCTCACGGATGGCGACACGCACACCTTCCTCCACCCAGTCGAAGAGAGCGTCAATGTACTCGCGGTCGTCGTAGAGAAGCAGCGACAGCGTCCCGAGGCCCAGCGCAGTCGTCACAGCATGGAATGCCCACGGCAGATAGGCGATGGTTACCATGCCCTCGTCGCGCGCCACTGAGACGCGCCGGCGTCCGTCTGCGAGAGCCTCACTCCAGTCAGGTTCGGGCTGTGAACGCAACTCTTCGAGGTCCATGCGTCCGCCCTGGACGTAGTGCGAGGTGCCGTCGGAAGCGATGGCGCTGGTGGAGCCCGGCCGACGCGTCGGAACAGGTATCCTGACATCCTCCCACCCCATGCGGCGAGCGAACGCGATCTCATCGGCGATGCCGTCGAGGGGGTGCCCCAGCACGTGCTCTGCGAGGCCGCTCATGCCAAACCATACTTCCCAGAACGGAACTCGCGGCGTCGGCTGCCCGCGCAACGCACGCATCAACAGCGTATCATCTGCGGTCAGACGCCGTTCGTCTGCGGTCATCTAGCTGCTTTCTCCTCGTGTTGTAGTCCGCATAGTCAGCTTCTCCACTATTCGAGATACGCGCAGTGGTCGAAGGTTGATGTGCCAGTTCTCGGCGCGCGGTGCCTTCTCCTGCAGGCGATCTTTCATCCGTCCAGCGCTGCTCAGCTTGCGGGTTCGGCGGGCAGGTATCCGCTTCGGCGGCGGCGTACTTGGAATAGCAGGCGGCCTGGTCGGCGTCCCCGCAACGCTGGTGAGCAAGCCGAGTGTATCGGGGACGGCGACTTCATGGTCATATCGGTTGCTGCAGGCGGCAGGGAGTACGTCGTGCGGCTGGCGAAGAGCGGCCCTCTCCGAGGCGAACTCGCCATCACCACCGCCGGAACGCGGAAGCTGCATGACCTCCCCGACGAGCTCATCGCGGACTGACATGCGGCACAGGCAGGTCATCGCACCATGGACGCACAATCGTATAGCGTGCAACACCGTGCCGCGAAGACCGTCGCAGAGGATGGTGGGACTATGCTGGTTCTTACCCGAAATGATGTTGAGGAAGCAGTGGAGATCGGAGACGTCATCGCCGTCGTTGAGGAGGCCCAGAGGATGCTCGGGAGGGGCCAGGCCGTGAGCTCGACGATATACTCGCTGTTCACGGGGACCGATCCGGCGATCCTGCCCGAGATACACGGCAACTTCCAGTACTTCTCGGCCTATGTCGGCGGCGACATGAACGCAGAGGGCATCGCCTCAAGCGCTTCCTGCGTGCAGAATCCGACGAAGTTCGGCCTGCCCTATGCGGTGGGCCTCCAGCTCATCAATGACATCACCACCGGCGTCCCGCTGGCGGTGATGGAGAGGTCCCGCCTGACCGAGCTGGTCACACCTGCGTTCTCCGCCGTGGGTGCGAAGTACCTGGCTAACGACGGCCCCCAGGCCATCGGCATCATCGGCTGCGGGAACCAGGGAAAAACGCATCTGCAGGCCTTCGCTGAGCTCTTCGAGATCGAGGCTGTGACGGCATTTGACATGCGGGCCGAGGTCCTCGACAGGTACGTTGCGGAGATGGCCGCGGATACCGGGCTGCCCATCGCGCCGGCTGAAAGCGCGGAGCAAGCCGTCCGCGCCGCCGACATCGCGGCCATCGCCATCAACCCCTGCGAGCCTATCGTCAAGTACGACTGGATCAAGCCGGGAGCCGTCATCATCGCGCTGTCGGGCTTCGGCTGCGAGTTGGACCGGGACGACGTGTATCCGAGGATAGACGCAGTGGTGATAGACAGCGCGGAGAATCTCGAACTCCTGCAATCCCGGACTGATATCAAGCACGTGGTTCAGCTTGCCGAGATCGTGGCCGAGGACGAGAGCTGCCGGCAGGATGAAAGCGAGAAGATAGTGTTCGTCCATTCCGGCATGGCCGTGAACCACGTAGCCGCCGGGCACCTGGGGTCCCGGCAAGCTGTGGAAAAGGGCATAGGCACGGAGGTGGAGATGCTCTGATGCCTCGTGCGACGGGGCAAGTGCGCGCCCTATGA
>JAUWOG010000062.1 GCA_030612305.1 Armatimonadota bacterium
GTCGCTCAGGGCGTTGGCGGCCGCCACCAGGCGCCGGGGGGTGGTGCGGGGGGCGTCCGAGTCGCACTTGCTGGGGCCGCCGCTTTTTGTCTTGATGGCGCTGATGGCGGTTGCAGGGATAGTGTCATTACTGCCGGGAACAGATCGGCTGCGGCGGCTGATAACGCTTGTCGGTGGAGCGGAGTTCGGCTGGTGGGTGGTTGCGGCGTTGCTAGTTGCGTGGCCGATTGACGTGTGGCTGTACCTGGCGCGGGGATAGGCGTGAAGATGATGCGAATGCCACCAATGGCGAGTCGTGTGAGCAAGATGAGTAGGCGGGAATGGGCAAGCGTGGTGGTGGCGCTTGTGATAGGGATACTGGTGCTGGCACTTGGGGGACGGTACCTGCAAGGGAGGTTGGAGGAGAGCAGGGCGGCGGTGGCTGAGGACCACGAGGCGGCAGGAGAAGCACAAGCTGAGGATGTTGAGGGAGTGGCCAGGTTTGAGACGTTTCGGATCGATGTCCCGGACGGCTGGGAGCGTGTTCCGGAGCGGGAAGGTGGGGAGGATGGCGCGCTGCTGTTCCTGCGTGGTCCGGTGGCAGGGAGCCAGCACCTCGTCGTCGCTGCCGATGTATTCCGGGTGGCGAAGGGAGTGACGCTGGCGGGGCTTGCGAGCAGATATGCGTCGGAGTGGCCGGTGGATGAGGTTCCGGTGGACGAAAACGTGCAGCTCTGCGGGTATGATGCGCGGATGTTGGGATTTACCAACGCCGATGGGGACAACCTCGTCATCTTCTGCCTGCACAAGCAGCGGGCCTATGTGATCGCGATGGTGGCGCCAAGCGAGAGTATGCCGGAGCATGTGGGGAGCTTTCATGAGGTGCTGAAGGGGATGCAGATGTACGAGTAGGTGAAGCGGGCGTGGAGCGGTGGGGACTTGCAGTTGAGGTGGGAAGTGGCTATAATCAGTGCCCACCTGTGTGGCGGACGGGGATGATGGGCATGTTGCGGACGAACGAGGATGGAACGGAGTGTTGATGATGCAGCGCGTACCGGTGCTCAAGTTTGGCGGAGTGACACTGCAGGGCTTCAAGCGCTTCGGGGCCGATGAGGAACGCCTGCTGGCGAATTGCAAGGAGCAGACGACGGTGAACGATATCTACCGTCTGCTTGCTGAGCGGCGGAATATCGCGAGAACCCAGCGGCTGCACCAGATAGCGCGGCAGTTCATCGCGCCGCTGTATAAGGAAGGTGCGACGCCGGTGGTGGTTGTGTCGGCTTTCGATTGGGCGACGGATAAGCTGAGCCAGTTTGCGGCGTATATCAGCCCGGATCCGAAGCCACGGGAATACGCGCGGCTGCTGATGTCGGGCGAGCTACGGGCGAATGCGGGGCTGTCCATAACGCTCGAGGCAGTGGGGATTCCGGCGCGCTCCATGACCGGGGGTGAGGCGGGGATCATGACGGCCAGCGGCCCGATTGAGGGGATGATCTCGACGATCCATATCGGGCACATACTGCAGCTTCTGGAGAAGCGGATCGTACCGGTTGTGGCGGGGTTCCAGGGCTACTATCACGACCCGGTGGAAGACCGGGATGAGGTGTCAATTCTGGGTCGCGGCGGTAGCAACCAGACGGCCGTGGCTCTTGCAGATGCGCTTGAGCAGCCGGAGTGCACGATGTTGAGCAATGTTGACGGCATCTATGACAAGGACCCCAACGCCTACGACGACGCGGAGAAGATTGATGAGGTGACGGCGGAGGAGTTGCTGACCTGGGATCCATTCCCGAACGTGATTCAGAAAGAAGCCGTGGAGTACGCCGTGGAGAGCAGTGTGGACATCTGGATACGGAGCGGGTTCGACAGTGAGCTTTCGGGGACGCTGATTCGCTGCCGGGAGTAGTCTGGACGCTGAGGTTTCGCACGGGCCGGACGCGGGTATAATAGAGGTAGAAACCCTCCCGTATGACGCACTGAGCGCTGCAGAGGTCCCGGAAGCCCTTCGCGGCGCTCAGCTGTTTGTGCATGGGGGCAAGCTGGGCAGACTCCAGGTTGCGGCGGCGATCTGAGGTTGCCGGCGTCGCAGGATGCTTGACCCGCTTGTCTGGTTTTGCTATACTCATGCGCGTAGGAAATCCCCGTGTGCAGTGAACGTTGCAGGTGTCGGAACAGTCCAAGTTGATACATATGAGCCTCGATGACCATATGTCGAGGCTATTTTGTCGGCAGTTGCTCAATAGCAACTGCGGAGTTGGCGGACACGCTTCTCGGAGGAGGACTGCGGGATGATTCGCGTAGAGGGCCTGACGAAGTACTACGGCCCGCATCGGGCTATCCACGATGTGAGCTTCGAGGTGGCTGAAGGCGAGATCGTCGCCTTCCTTGGTCCGAATGGGGCCGGGAAGACGACCGCGATGCGGATCATCACCGGTTTCATACCGGCCTCGGCGGGGACGGCACAGGTAGCGGGTTGCGATGTGTATGCAGAGTCGGTGGCAGCACGGCGGCATATCGGGTACGTGCCGGAGCACCCGGCGCTGTACCCGGAGATGCGTGTGCGGCAGTACCTGGGCTTCTGCGGCCGGCTGTACGGGATGGGGAGTGCGGAGATAGCCGAGGCGCAGGAGCGGGTAATCGCAACGTGCGGGCTGGAGGAGCGCGCAGACTATATCATCCAGCGGCTGTCGCTGGGTTTCAGGCAGCGTGTCTGCCTGGCGCAGGCGCTGATACATGACCCCGAGGTGCTCATCCTCGATGAGCCGACAATCGGTCTTGACCCGAACCAGATACGCCAGGTGAGGGAGTTGATAAGGGGTCTGGCCGGGGACCATACGGTGCTGCTCTCGACGCACATTCTGCCCGAAGCGCAGGCGGTTTGCGAGCGAGTGGTGATCATCAACCACGGAGAAATCGTAGCGGAGGACACGCCGCAAGCACTGACGGCGCAGTTGCGGCAGGCGCAGACGGTATTCGTGAAGGTTGCTCAACCTGCGGACAATATCTCGCGGCTGCTGCGCGAGATGCCGGGAGTGAGTGCCGTGGAGAAGGTGGGAGGGGACCCGGGCGCCTACCTGGTGGACACGGCGATGGACAGCGACCTGCGCGACGATATTGCGAAGTTCGTCATAGAACATGACTGGGGCCTGCTGGAGCTGCGGGCCATTGAGATGAGTCTGGAAGACGTGTTCCGTCAGCTCACCACTCAGGAAAAGGGTGTCGCTTAGTTATGCGCAATATCCTGACTATCGCCGCACGCGAGATACAGAGCTATTTTGTGTCACCACTGGCGTATGTGGTGATATTTTTCTTCGTGTTTATCATCGGCTTCATTTTCACCCTGGGGATGCTCGGCCCTCAGACAGAGGCGACGATGCAGCCGCTGTTTCACAGCATGATTTTTGTCAGCCTGATGCTGGCGCCGGTGTTGACGATGGGGCTGCTCGCGCAAGAGACAAGCAGCGGCTCGATAGAGATGCTGATGACGAAGCCGGTGCGTGATGCGGAGGTAGCGGTCGGCAAGTTCCTTGGAGCGGTGGCGTTGTATGTGGCAATTCTGGTGGTGACGCTGGAATTCCCGATAATGTACGAGATTTGGGGCAACCCGGACTGGGGACTGGTACTGAGCGGCTACATCGGACTGCTCGTATGCGGGATAGCGTTCATGGCAGTGGGGACGTTTGCGAGTTCGGTGACGGACAACCAGATAGCGGCGTGGCTGATCGGGACGGCGCTGCTGCTGTTCTTCTGGCTGGTGGGCTGGCTGGGGTATTCATCGACGACATGGGTTACGGATGTTGCGAAGCGCATCTCAGTGTATGAGAACTTCGGGGACTTCACGCGCGGGATCGTGGATGGGAAGAACGTGTTGTTCTTCCTGAGCATGGCGGTGATATTCCTCTTCATGGCCGTGCGGGCGATCGAGAACCGGCGCACGGTGTGATCGGGTGAAGCAAGCAGCAGCGACGCCGGGCCGCGGATGCGCGAGGCCGGTGCAAAACATCCCAGAAAGCGGTGAGGCAAGTGCAATATCGTCAATTGGGCAAGTGGGGAGTGCGGCTCAGCACGATTGGTCTGGGCAGCTATTTGACCATCGGGATGCACGTGGATGATGAGACGGCCAGGGAGTGTGTGAAACTCGCCTTCGACTCGGGCATCAACTGGATTGATACGGCCAACGCGTACAATTCGGGACAGGCTGAGATAGCGCTGGGCAAGCTGCTTGCGGACTACGCCCGCGATGACTATGTGCTTGCGACCAAGGTTTGGGCGCCAATGGGGGATGGCCCCAACGACAGAGGGTTGTCGGCCAAGCACGTCTTCGAGCAGTGTCACGCCAGCATGAAGAGACTCCAGACCGACTACATTGATCTGTACCAGTGCCACCGACCCGACCCTGACACACCCTTGGAAGAGACGATCCGCATTATGGAGGACCTCGCGCGGCAAGGGAAGATTCTGTATTGGGGGGTCAGCGAGTGGCCCGCCGAGCTGATCCAGGACGCCGTTGATCTGGCGGCGATGATGGGCTGTCGGCCGCCGGTGTCTAACCAGCCTCGCTACAGCCTGATGTGGCGCGTGCCGGAGGAGGCAGTATTCCCGACATGCCTGAGAAATGGCGTGGGCAATGTACTCTTCTCGCCGCTGGCGCACGGCGTTCTGACAGGGAAGTACGAGCCGGGCCGCCCGCCCTCTCCTGACACGCGGGCCGCCGATGAGACGCAGAACAAAATAATGATGGATATGTACTGGACCGACGAAAAGCTGCGAAAGGTTCAAGAGGTCAAGGAGATGGCAGGCGACCTTGGTTTGACTACGGCCCAGCTTGCCATCGGCTGGTGTCTGAGGCACGAGGCTGTCACATCGGTTATCAGTGGCGTGACGAAGCTGGCGCAGCTTCAGGACAATGTGGTGGCGGCAGATGCTGAGATTCCTGATGATGTGTACAAGGCCTTGTGCGAGCTCTTCCCGGTGCCGAGCGTTGTGGCACCGTGATCTGACAGGAGGCGCTGTCGCCGGCGCAGCACCATGGCAGTCAGGGCATACAGCAAGCCCAGGCCGTGCAATGTGAGTTGATGCAATCCCAATCCAATGATTACCGCCTTCGGGCAGGTGAATGCAAGTGGCAGAGAAAGAAAGGCACGGGCAGGAGATGGATGAAGGGCGAGTAACCGAGACGATGCCGAGCGATCCGCGTCTGGTGGCGGCGGAGGCCGTCGCTGTTTCTCCGTTGATGCTGGCGGGGAAGATCGCAGGCTGGGTTGGTCTGGCGGCTCTCATAGTGGGGCTGTTCTGGACGGGCATCACCAAGGCGATGGGGACCGGGCCGAAGGTACTGCTGATCATGGGGGTCGTGGGGCTGGCGTGTTGGCTGGCGACGAACGTGACTGCGGTGGTTGCGCAGGTGCGGGCGCGTGGCGTTCAGGCAGTGCTGAATTCGGTGCTGTTCACGACGTTTGTCATCGGGATTATCGTGATGGCGAACTATATTGCCGGTCGGCATCACATGTTCCGGGCAGACTGGTCGGAGGCGAAGCTGCACTCGCTGTCAGAGGGGTCGCTGGACATCGTCCGACGCCTGGACAAGGATGTCACGATCACGGCGTTCCTTTCGGCGGACTATCCCGGGGCTGATCAGACACGCACGCTGCTTGGGGAGTATCAGATACACGGCAAGCGGATCAGCTTGAATGTGTATGATCCGACGCTGGCGATAACGAAGGTGGAGGAGTTCAAGCCAACGTCGAAGGGTAGCATCTTCGTGGAGTGCGGAGAGCGGAAGGAAGAGATCCAGGTTGCGACGGAGGAGAAGATATCCAGCGCGATACTGGCGGTGACCACGGGTGAGAAGACGAAGGCGTATTTCCTGACGGGGCACGGGGAACAGAGCCTGGAGGGCTATGGCGAGAGGGGCCTCAAATGGCTGAAGACGTATCTGGAGAACGAGCAGTATGCAGTAGAGAGCCTGTCGCTGATGACGCAGAAGGAGCCGGAGGTACCGGGGGATTGCGCGGTACTGGCGATAATCGGGGCGAAGCAGGCCCTGCTGGAGAAGGAAATGACGGCCGTGGCGCAGTACGTCGAGCAGGGGGGCAATGTGTTCATAGCGGTGGCGTCGCCGCCGGCTCCGGACTTCGCGGACCTGCTTGGGCCGTACGGAGTGCGGCCGCTGACCGGGCTGGTCATGGACCCGGCGAGCGGGCTGGGGGGTAACCCCCAGGTGCCGCTGGTCGTTCCGCAGGCATACGGGCACGATATTGTGAAGAAGCTTAGTGGCGTGGCGCTGCCGACGACGATAGCGTTTGAGGTGCAGACGGCGGAGCCGCCCATGCCGGGCCCGGGTGCTCCGCCGCCCCCGCCGTCAGTAGCGGCGGCGATACTCGAGTCAAGCGGGTATTCGTGGCTTGAGACCAGTACGTCAGGACCGGTGGCAAAGGATGCGGATGAGAAGACCGGGCCGCTGGCCATGGCGGTGGCGATAGACCTGAGCCTGGCGGACCAGCAGCCGCCGCCATATCCGGGTGCGCCGCCGATGCCGGAGGACTCAGATGTGCGGAAGGGGCGTCTGGTAGTTGTTGGTGACTACGACTTCATCCGCGATGACCTCTATGAGCGCGGGCTGCAGGAGAATATCTTCCTGGCGACGGCATCGTTTTCGTGGCTGGCGAGGAACGATAAGCTGGTGACGATCCCGCCGCGTGAGCCAATGGACCGGACGATAGTTCTGGGTACTGCGCAGAAGAACCTGGCTGTGGTGATATCGGCTGTATTGATTCCTCTGATGGTACTTGCCGCCGGCATGATAGTCTGGTGGCGAAGGAGGTAAGCAGCGGAACCATGAAGGTGTTTGTGAGGAGTGCCGCCGCGGCGTTGGTGTTCATTGCACTGCTGGTGTATGTGTTCACGGCTGAACGCGGCCGCGTGCCGGAGAAGGAAGAAATATTCGGTGTGGATATCGCACAAGCCACGAGCCTGCAGATAGTCGGCGGTGACACAGAGGTCGTATTGGAGAAGCGTGAGGGCACGTGGTATGTCAACAAGCCCTTCAAGGGTCTGGCAAATGAGAGCAGTGCGGAGGAACGTGTCAGGGCGATAGCCGAGTTGAAGCCGGTGGGGAAGCGGAAGGACGCGGATCTGGAGAGCGATGATTTCGGGCTGAAGAAGCCGCGCGTGACGGCGACGCTGCGCTATGGCCAGGGCGATGAGGTGAAGGTGAGCATCGGCAAGGATGTGCCGGTGGGGCCGGAGACCTACGCGAAGATCGAAGGGCGTGAAGAACTCTACATCATCCCGTCTTCGGTGCTCACAGCGCTGAAGAAGACCGCCGAGGGGCTGCGTGAGAAGAAACTGGTGGACGTGAAGAGCGACGAGGTGCGGTCGCTGGCGCTCTCGCACGGTGGGATTGAGGTCAAGGTGGCGAACCGGCGTGAAGATGACAAGGACAAGTGGTTCATCACCGCCCCGATCACCGCGCGCGCCGATGAATTCCAGGTCGAGCAGGTTGTCAACAGTGTGACGGCACTGACGGCGGAGGCTTTCGTGCAGGAGGTTGGGGAGGCGTCGAAGTACGGTCTCGACAAGCCGTCGCTGCTTGTGGAGCTGGTTGATAAGGATGGGAAAAAGACGGGCATAACCATCGGCGCGGAGTGCAAGGAGGCGATGGAGACGGATGAGACGGAGCTGGTGTTTGCGCGGGCCGACGGGCGGCCTGAGGTCATGGTGCTGAAGACGGAGACGGTCGAAGAGCTTCGGAAAACGCCGCTGGATTTGCGCGACAAATCGCTGCTGGAACTGACGAAGGACGATATCACCTACGTGCGCGTACAGTCGAAGAAGCGGCTGTCGTTTGCGCTGAAACGGCTGCCTGACGGGTGGCATCTTGACCGTCCGATCAAAGGGCTGGCGACGCCGGCAAAGGCTGACGATATCCTGTGGGATATCGTGCAGTTGGAGGCGCGAGACTATATCGAGGAAAAGCCGGAGGATCTGAAGCAATACGGTCTGGCGATACCGGACACGATCATTGAGGTGCACACGCTAGGCAGTGACGAGGTGCTGAAGATAAAGATCGGCTACGCTCATGGCGAGGATGCGCACTACTGCCAGACGTCAGAGAGCGATGAGGTGTACGCGGTGAGCGATATGCTGCTGCTGGACCTGCCGATGAAGGTGGAGGAGATCCAGTCGCCGTCGTGAATGTGTGTGAGTGCGCGCGGGTGATTGCGTGGTGGTGGCAAGGCGTCCTTGACGGCGGGTTGTATCTATGCTATAGTCTGTCAAAGGGTTAGCAGAGCAGACGCGAGATGATGAAAGGCAACTGGCCCCCGTCGAGAGCGGGGCCATTTTTGTGTGTGCAGGAGGTGGAAGCAGATGCCGGTCAAAGTGATAGTGGGCGCTCAGTGGGGTGATGAGGGGAAAGGCAAGGTCACGGACCTGCTTGCCGAGGAGGCCGATGTTGTTGTGCGCTATCAGGGCGGCAACAATGCGGGCCACACTGTCGTGGTCGGTGATGAGGAGTACAAGCTGCACCTCATTCCGTCGGGGATTCTGCACCCGGACACGCTGTGCTTGATGGCAGATGGCACGGTAATTGATCCGGAGTGTCTGGCGACTGAGTACCGTGGCCTGGTGGCGCGGGGTGTGAGTTGTGAGAACCTGCGGGTGAGCGGGAATGCGCACGTGATTATGCCGTATCACCGGCTGCTGGATGCTCTGGAGGAAAATGCGCGCGGCGCAGGCAGCATCGGCACGCCGCGGCGGGGCATCGGTCCGGTCTATACGGACAAGACGGCGCGCAAGCCGCTGCCGGTGCGGATGTGGGACCTGCTGGACAAGGTTGCGTTGCGGGAGCGTGTGAGCGGACAACTGGCGCGCAAGAACGTGATACTGACCGGCCTCTACGGTCACGAACCGCTGGAGATTGATGATGTGGTCGAGGAGGTCTGGCAATTCGCTGAGGAGATCTCGGGCTGCATCTGCGATACGCGAGTGCTCCTGTTCGAGAAGCTGGCGGAGGGTGCAGAGATACTGCTGGAAGGGGCCCAGGGCACGTTCCTGGACCTC
>JAUWOG010000496.1 GCA_030612305.1 Armatimonadota bacterium
CTAGCGGCCCCGATTGGGGGTGGGCGGCCCATAGTTGAGCGCTCTACGCCAGCTCCTTCCGCGCTCGCTCGACGACCTTGCGCATCTCCGCGAGTTGCTCCTCACGCCCCTCGGGCTTCTCATACTCCGCCAGCAGTGCAGTCATCTTCGCCTGGGCCTTGTCCAGCATCTCCCGGTCCTGGTCGGGGCCCTCGTAGCCGGCCCGCTCGATGAACTCCGGCAGCCACAACGCCGACCGGAAGTGCCGCAACGTGTGGTCGCTGCGGAGGTGATCCATCTGCAGCCCGAGGTCAACTTCGAGAATGCCCGGCATGCCGATATTGTCGGCCGTCGGCGCGACTTCTCTGGCAAGCTGCTGCACTCCGACGCTCAGGTCTCTCTCCAGCATCAACTGCACTGGAGCGAGGATCTTCCCGTCATCGAGCATCCCCTGACCTATGTCCGGATGCTGGCCGGTGAAGGCCGCGATCATCATTGCCTTGTAGGCCTTCTCCAACGCCGCGTACAGGCCCGGGACCTTCGCCGCGCAGTACTCCCCCCCGCCGACCGGCACGATCACGCCGCACCAGCGCCGCATGAACTCGACCGCCGCAAAGGCGTAGTACATCGCATCGAACGCGCAGTAGCTGACCTCGCCGGTGCGCATGTCAATACTGCCGGCCCACATCGAGCCGCCGAGCTTCGCCTCCGCGTCCACTGCCCGCGCCGTCATCCAGACCGCTACATGTTCGGCAGCCGACACGGCGATGAAGCCCTCGACTGTCGCCGGTGTGGTGAAGCCCGCGATGGGCATCCCCGCCATGCCGCTCGGCACGCCCTCCTGGACGCGGCGGAGGAACTTGTCGGCCACATCCTTGTCAAGCCGCAGCGGGTGAGCGAAGCACAGCGCACCCCATGTGAACCAGTCCTCGAGGCCCAGGATATCGCCCATTTCCTTGAGGTAGTCCACGAGGTCAATGTGCCAGGCGAAGGCCACGCCCGGCTTCTCGGCATACTCAGCCAGCACCATGGCCGCCTCGAGCGGCTCTATCATCGGCGGCACATCAGTCAGCAGCAGGGCGTGGCCGGCTTCTACTTGTGGGTGCAATGTCTGGGCGAGCTTGGTGAGGGTGATGAAATCGTCGCGGTTGCCGGGGCGATTCTCCTGAGCCTCCCAGTCGTAGTAGAACTGCGCTATCTGCGTGCCCAGTCTCGGCAAGGCGACCTTGGGGAACTTCTCTTCGCCTGCCTGTTGGGGCGCGTCTTCCTTCTCGCCGTAGGTGGCAAGGCCGATGCGCTCGCCTCCGGATTCGCGCAGGCCGGCTACGAATTCCGCCACCATCCTGCGTGGAAACCAGGCCCGCTCAGCGCTGTAGTCAACCTTCGCACCCGCGGTCTCCAGCGCCCTCAACAGCTCCTCGTTCTGGCACAGTATCCCGACCTTCTCCAGCACCTCAATCACTGCGTCGCCTAACGGCTCGAGCTGCTCATCCTCAATCAGGTGTATCTGAAACATGCTTATCATCCTCCATAGGTCACTGGGCCAGCATTGTCCACTTCGCTCTGTGAAGTGGACTCCGACAGGCCCCTCCATTACGACCAACGGCTATCCCTCTCACTGCAGTCATGTTCACGCCTGCTTGTTACCTTGTTCGCCACGTACCTGCCGCTGGCCTGTCACTGATTCTAATGTCCGTGCCGCCATATTGCAGGTAAGACCCGTCGCGGGCTCGAAGTATGCCGGCGAACATGACCTCGCCCACGGGCGACGCCCATCACTATGTACCGGGGAGCGATGACAGATGGCACTGAAGGTTGGATTCGTCGGCACTGGCGGCATTGCGACGCGGCACTTGAATAACACCGCCGCGCGCGATGACACTGCAATGGTCGGCTACGCGGATGTCGTACTCGAGAGGGCGCAGGCCGCAGCAGAGCAGTACGGGGGCAATGCCTACGCGGATTTCCGCGAACTCTACGATACCGAGCAGCCCGATGTGGTGGTCATCTCCACGCCGCCGTTCGCTCACGGCGAGATCGAGGAAGAGGCCGCCGCACGCGGCATTCACTTCTTCGTGGAGAAGCCGGTGGCAGTCAGCATGGACCTCGCCAAGCGCGTGCTGACGGCCGTCGAGGAGGCAGGCATCGCCGCCCAGGTCGGGTACATGTACCGCTTCTCCGAGGCGTTGTTGAAGGTCCGCGAGTTGCTGAAGGGCCGCGCTCTGGCGATGGTGCAGGCCCATTTTTACATGCCCGGGCTGCCGCCGCCTGCCTGGTGGCCCTACATGGCGAAGGGCGGCGGCCAGCTTGTCGAGCAGGCGACACACCTGCTTGACCTGGGCCGCTTCCTCGCCGGCGAGGTGGCAACCGTAGCCGGCCGGACCGCCACCGTCCGCAATTGGACGGATGTCCCGGAAGGCTACGAGCCGGAGGTCATGCGCGAGTTCTCCGAGGAGTTCGAGATTCCGGATGTCACGGCGCTCATCCTGGAGTACGAGAGCGGCGCGCTCGGCACGCTGAGCTGCTCGATCGTGCCGCAGGGCACCTGGGATGTCGGCTTCAAGGTCGTGGCCGACGGCCTGCTCGTTACCATCGAGGGGCCGAACGCGCGCTGGAGCGGCGATGAGGAGGGCGAGGTCCAGGCCGCCGAAAACTGGAATGAATATGTCCTCTACGATCTCTACGATACGATCATTGCGGGGAGCACGGAGACCACAGTTCCCTACATCGAGGGCGTGAAGAGCCTCGCCATTTCGCTGGCGGGATACGAGTCGGTGAATCGCGGCGGGGCCCCGGTGGCAGTCGCGGACCTGCTCGCCTAGTGTCGTGTGCCGCAGGTATGTTTGTTTATTGGAGGGCTTTGGTTTCCCGCGACAACAAGTTTGAGATGTCCAATTGGAAAAGTTGAGTGGAACGGACTCGGGCTGGAAGCTGATAACGCGACAAGTCGCGTTATCACCTGACCTGCGCGAGGCGCAGGTCAGGCCGAGCCACCCATCTCTTGGCAGGCCGAGCCACCCGTGTGTTCATCCTGCTCAGGACTTTGTGAGGCGGGCCGAGCCACGTGGCAACAGAGTCGGGCTGGAACTGTAGTTATGCAGATTTGTGAGGCCATAGGGCGCTGGCCAGTATCGTTCCCGCTATGTCCCTCTCGTCCAGCCAGCTGATGGAGGGGCC
>JAUWOG010000006.1 GCA_030612305.1 Armatimonadota bacterium
CCTCACCGCTGGTGGTTGGCAATACCGTGTATGTCGGCGATGAAGGCGGCGTCTTTCATGCCGTCAACACGCTCACCGGCAAGCGCAGGTGGCACTTCACCACCGGAGACAAGATTATCTCATCGGCGACTCGTGCGGGCGCCGCGGTCCTGGTCGGCTCCTACGACAACTACCTGTACAAGCTCGACGCGGCCAGCGGCGCGAAGGTCTGGAGCTTCAAGTCCGGGGCACAGGTTCACTGCGCGCCGTGCGTAGTCGGGAACCTGGCGATTATCGCCGGCTGCGACGGCTATGTGCGCGCGGTCGGTCTGCAGGACGGCCGAGAGAAGGTGTCCGCCTACGTCGGGGGGAACCTGGCAGTATCACCGGCCTATGCCTCGGGGGCCGTTTTCGTCGGTAGTATGGACGGCGAATACGCATCTGTGCGTCTCAGTGACGGCCACATCCTCTGGAAGGTGATGGTCAGGAGAAACGGTGGGGCCAGCTACGCTTCTGCGGCGGCGGCGGGCAATAGCGTTGTCTTCCCGTCACGGAATCACACTGTCTTCTGCCTGGACCGGGCGACAGGCCGCACGCGCTGGGCCTTCAGCACCGGGGATGAAGTCGACTCCTCGCCGGTGATCGCGGGGAACCGGGTTTTCTTTGGGAGCGACGATGGCAAGATCCGCGCCGTGGACCTGGCAACAGGAGACAAAGTGTGGGAGTTCAACGCGGGCGCACGCATCGCCGCATCTCCCGCTATCGGGCGTGGACGCATGGTCATCGGCTCCTCCGACGGCGCCATCTACTGCTTCGGGCGATGATTGCGCCAGGCCTCGTGCGGATTGAATGAAGAGACGGATATGGTGTATAGTATCTGCAAGATACGCACTCAGACCGTATCGTCACGCGACTTACCGATGTACATAGTTGGACAGCAATCAAGCAGAGGTGGACTAATGACTCGTGGTATCAGGTTGGTTCTCATCATCGTAGCCGTGGTGGCAATGTCGAGCGCGTTCGGTGCCGACTGGCCCAGGTTCGGAGGGCCCAGTGGAGATTGCATCGCTCCCGACACAGGCATCAACAAGGACTGGAACCAGAAGCCGCCGAAGGTGCTATGGACGGTGCCGTTGGGCGACCGTGGGTATGCCGGTCCCTCGGTGGCCGACGGAAAGGTCTTCATCATAGACCACGCGGGCAGCGAGGACATCGTCAGAGCCCTCAATCTGCAGACTGGCGAGGAAGTCTGGCGCTTCGCGTACGCCGACACCAGCAAGCACAGCTACGGCTATGCGCGGGCGACGCCGACGTATGCGGGCGGTAAGCTGTACACTCTCAGCCGGCTCGGCCTGCTTCATTGCCTCAACGCCGGCAACGGCAACAAGATCTGGTCTGTCAACATCAAGCAGAGATTCAGCGGCCAGGGCCCGAAGTGGAACTATGCGGCCTCGCCGATCGTGGACGGGAATCGAGTAATCGTGCTACCGGGCGGCAACAGTGCCGGGATGGCAGCCCTGAACAAGGACACCGGGGAAACGATCTGGACAGGCGGTCGGCCGGGAATAGCCGGCTATGCGACGCCAGTCGTGGCCACGATACAGGGGATCAAGCAGTATATTGCCTTTACGGGAGATGAGCTCTATGGGGTCCGGGCAGACGACGGCAGCGCGCTCTGGAAGTTCCCCTGGGTAACCAAGCATGGAGTCAATGCGGCAATGCCAATCGTGCAGAAGGACTACGTTTTCATTACCAGCGGCTACGGGCACGGCTGCAGCTTGCTCCAGATAACGCCGCAGGGCCCCGACATGTACTGGCAAAGCAAGGCGATCGTGTCCCACTTCAACTCGCCCGTTTTCTACAAGAGCCATGTGTTCGGAACGGGGGATCAGGGCGGGCTGGTGTGCCTCAACTCGCGAGACAACAAGGTCATGTGGACCCAGCCGATCTCAAAGAAGGGCGGCCTCGTCGCCGTGGACGGCGTTATCATTGTGGTGTCCGACAGCAGCGGCGACGTGGTCATGATCAATGCCTCTCCGGACAGCTACCAGGAGCTTGGGCGCATCAAGCCTCTCGGCGGGAAGAGCTGGTCTCCTCCGATCATCGCCCACGGCAAGCTCATCGTCCGCAACGAGAAGGCCATCGTCTGTCTCGACCTGATGTAGATAGCCAGCCCGGGCCTCCATGGAACGGACGGCCCGATGAGCGACATCACATCTTCCCGCGCAGGCCGAGCGCCGGTCGTTTGTCTTTGCTGTTTGCCGTCCGCTGTTTGCGTGCCTCCACGGCCGGTGAAGCGGCCCGTCACATGCTGGTAGCCGTGTGTCCAGTAATGCCCCGAGTTGGCGATTGCTTCATGCCACTGCCCGCCCGCGTCGCGTAGCATGAACCACGCCCAACAGCCGACCTCGCGCAGAAACGCACACGTGACGAAAGTGAGCTTGTTGACCGTGAACTCAGCCTCCCGCGAGATGAAGGTCATCTTCGGCCCGGAAAGCCGCAGGCACGCCTCCCCGTAGAACTTATCCCCCTTTTCTACGCTGACTTTACCCTTCTCCACCGTCCAGCCGTCGGCGTTCTCGATGGGGAAGCTGTGCAGGATGCGGTCTCTGTCGGTGCGCCCGGGCGCAATCCTGTCCTCGGTTATCCACTTGTCGCCCAGCCCCTCCTCAGGCAGACCGGCGAACCCACTGCAAGCGCTCACTGCCAACATCAGCATCCCGAACACAAATCGCCGCATCGTTTTTGCTCCTGCTCCGCGCTGAGCACGCCGCTGCACGACCGACGCCGCTGATGCTCTATTCGGCGCCCGCCCCCGTTCAGTGCAGCGTCGCCAGCACCACTCTCTGTGCCTATTGCTCCCATTGCCCGCCCAGCTCTTCCGCCGTGACCTGCATCTTCTCTTCGGGGTAGATGGCAAAATAGTGGTAGTAGTAAATGAAGATCCCTTTCGCCCCGCTGGCACCCACTAGGCGGATCTCATTCCGCGTTTCATCTGCATCCTTCCACCCCACGTCAATCATGGGCGCACCTTCCGTGTATTCGTGGAATGTCTTGGCATAGCCGGGCGAAACGAGATATTCCGCGCCCTTGACAAGCCTTTCCAGTGTCCACTGGGGCGCGTGTCGGTGCGAACAGCGGCGGCTATGCCAGTCCAATGGGTACTTGTTGGCGTAAGACGGCCATGTGTATGCGGCCAATTCGGCCTCGGGATTGACGGCCTTGATGGCTCTCCGGAGTTCCTCCACGAAACTCACGATGCTCTGCTCGCAGTGGCGATAGACGATTTCCTCTTCGCTCTTGTACTCGGGATGTTCCTTGGCGAAAACGGCACGCTGTTGCCTGGAATAGTCACATTCGCAACTTACATCCACTGTTGGATAGCGAATCATGTCAAGCCAAGCGCCATCGAGCTCGTACTTTTCGATTGCTTCGGCATACGCCTCTATGAAGTACCGCCTGACCTCAGGCTGCTCCGGACAGAGGTACACGCGACCTTCGAGCTGTTGCCAGGTCAATCCAGCTTCATGCTGCGCAGGGGTTACGCAGGCATATTCCGGGTGCTGTCGGAAGAATTCCGGGCCATCCGTGGCGTTTCCCTTTCCATCCAGAGCGAGCACTCCAGCCCACAACCCGCCACCGGCATATACTTTAATGCCTCTGGCGTGAGCCTTCCGGGCCAACACCGCCAGTACATCTATGTCTTTCAAAGCTGGATCTTTCTCGAACTTGTCGCTGTCCCACGCCACATATCCGCGATGGATCGCCCCTGTAAAGAGAATCACGTTGAAGCCCATCCGGTGAATGTTTGTGACTGTCTGCTCGATTTCTTCTTTACTTCCCACGTGGGAAGCGAGTTGGATGGCCTTCCACTCGAAATGCGCTTTCGGCAGACGTTTCCACGTGTCCGCGCCCAGTTCCTCACGCTTGACAACGAAGTTCCGCACTGCCTTGAAGGTGTGGTCGTTCACGCCCAAGAGCTTCTGCCTGGTCTGCGGATCGAACACGGCTCTTAGAATCTCCGCGTAGTGCGGCTCGCCGTGCGACAGGTAAACCTTGGCCAGTGGAGCGGCCACAAATATTGTAGCGCCCTCGCCGTAGCGATTCACAACGATGAAATCATACGTTCCAATACTGTAAGTCGGGTAAGGCGCTGTCTTGGAATCGAAATTGTACGGATACCGCTCCCACAGATCAACCCATGCCAGCGCCACTCCGTTGATGGCCCGAACCCCTGTGCACACCCGGCAATCATAGGCGTTCCGATTCGCCCTGGGCTCAATCCACTTGCCCTGAGGGAAACCGAGCGAAATAGGTATTCGTCTGGATCGTGTCTTCGGCGCGTAGAACGCACGCAAGTACTGCGGGCCCACACGATACTCTACGCCTAAGAGCAGGGGCAGACTCTTGCTTGTCAGCTCCGTCCCGACCAGCAAACCCCCTGCTTCCACGTAGTCACGGATGGCGTGTTGCTGAGCTACTGACAATTCGTCTGCGTTGGCCACCACGAGATGCGTCAGCGGCGCAAGCTGCTCCACATCTGCCAGTGCTTCTGCGGACACCATCTGCGTTTCAAAGCCGAGCTCTGTCAGCGCCTCCACGTAATACGCAACGTCCTGCTCCGAACCGGCAACGCCAATGTTGTCCGCCACAGCCAGGTGGACGGTAGCCACCAACAGCCAGCACAGGACGCCAGAGAGTGAAGCCCAACGAACCTGAATCCTCCGCATATCTATCCCTCCCGAATTCTACTGTGAGTGCCCAAAACACCGCCATCAGGCACTATGATAGCATATTCGGCGCCCGCTACCAGCTTCCTCCACGGCCGCCGCTCACCAAGACCAGAAAAAACGGCCGCAGCATCCCTCGCCGCGGCCCTGACAGATTCACCAATGACGTTGCTGTCTATGTCCACTTACCCGGTATCTTCAGCCCGCATTTCGTGCATCTGCCATGCGAGTCCATGCCAGTCATCTGCACGTTATAGCCGATGCGCTTGATCATCTTGATGCCGCACTTGGGGCAATACGTCGATTCCCCCGGGTCCCCCTGCAGATTCCCCAGCTACACGTAATGCAGCCCCTCCTGGTACGCTATCTTCCGCAGCTCCCGGAGCTTGTCTATCGGCGTCGCCTGCAGATTCCGCAGCCGGTACGCCGGGAAGAAGCGCGACACATGCAGCGGCACATCCGGGCCCAGGTTCTTCATGATCCACTGGCACTGCTGACGAAATTGGCTGGCGCTGTCGTTCTTGCCCGGGACCGTCATCGCCGTCAGTTCGAGCCACGGCGCGTGTTCGTGCGCCGTCTTGATAGCTTCCAGCACCGGATCCAGCTTCCCGCCGCAGACATCCCGGTAGAAGGAGTCGCTATAGCCCTTGAAGTCTATGTTGACCGCGTCCACTGCCTTGCATATTGCCTTCATCGGCTCCGGGTTGATATACGCTCCCGTCTTGACGAGCGTCTTGATGCCCTGTTGCTTGGCGAGGCGCGCCGTCTCCAGCACGTACTCGATGGCCACAACCGGCTCGCTGTAGGTGAAGGTTATCGTCGGGCGACCGTACTTCTTGGCCTGCGATACGAGACTCGCGGGCGGCAGGTACTGCGGCGGCGGCTTGAGGTCCTCCGGCTTGATCTGGGTGAATTGCCAGTTCTGGCAATACAGACACTGCAGATTGCAGCCCACCGTACCCAGGGCGACGCTGCTGGTCCCGGGCAGAAAGTGGAAGAACGGGCCCTTCTCCATTGCGTCGCCGCGCACCCGCGCCGTATAGCCATACACCCGCGTGTAGAGCTTCCCGTTCGTATTGTCACGCACTCTGCACGTGCCCCGCTGGCCCGGTTTCAATACACAGTAATTCGGGCACAACGTGCACTTCACCGACCCTCCGGATAGACGCTTGTAGTATGACGCCTCCTTGTTCGACAGGCCCGTAGCGCCCGTCACACCGTTGAGGATGTTCTCCACGGCACCCAGACCGCCGACAAAGGGCACAGCCCCAAGCACCAGGCCACAATCGGCGCACTTCTTCAGGAACTCGCGACGCGTTATCTTATCTTCCACCTGCTAACCATCCTCTGCAACCCGCGCACTGCAAGCGCCGGCCTTCTCCCTCTATTCATGAGACGACCGGCGCCTGCAGACTATTCCGCGTTTCCAGCCCCACTCTACTGCGGCTGCTGTGCCACCCGCCCACGCACCGGCAGTTTCCATTGCCGAAGCTGCTCGCTGGCGGCCCCGTTGAAGTTGGCATCCAGAGCCCCGGCAAGCGCGTCCAGCCCTCTGCCAGGCTGCCGCCGCAGGTTGGAGAAAAGCTCGCCATACGGCTCCCGGTCAATCAGCCGGTCCTGGCTGTAGCCTTGCACGTCAAGCAGGTGGAACATCATCCCGCATAGCACGGTGGCGTTGACATTCTCCGGGCCGGACCCGGCACGTACATATTCCGTCAGGCTCTCGAGCGCACGCCGTCTCGTCCTCAGCACCTCTTCCTGCGGCAGTTTCACCGCAGTAGCCGAGCCGATGGCATCGCGTGTCTCGGTTACCAGGTCATACTGCAGGCTCGCGGACGCAAAACGAGCGAGCCCCTCGGTAATCCACTTGTGCTCGCCCGCGAACTTCCCGCCCGACCCCGCACTGATCGTGTTGCTCGCCAATTGTGCCAGTCCCAGCGACCAGCGCGGCGGGTCCTTGATCTGCGCAGCGGGCAAACGAACAAGTTTCCCGCTCGCCCGTCTGTTGCCCGGGTCAACACAGATCAACTGCGGCTCTCTCTCCTCGAGGCCCACCCATTCGCCCAGTATCTTCTCGGTATTCTCCCAGATGTTCGGCATGTTGTACTGCCGCATCTTCGCCGACACCGTGAATGGCGCGAACACCACCACATTCTCCCCGATGTACCAGTCGAAGTTGTCCACCCCAGGCCCGCCCAGCTCCTTTACCTTATCCCGGTACTCCCCCAGCGCCACTCCCTTGCTCAGATTCTCAAGCGCCAGGTGTGCGTCGTCGGCCAGGCCGCTCCGAGCATGGTGGGCAATGATATTGTTGTAGTACTTCTCCGCCGTATTCGTCTTGCCCCACATCTCATACGTCCGCGCCAGCATCCACTTCGCCTGCACGCACAGGTCATTCGTCGGCATCTTCGCCAGCGGTCCCAGCAGCTTCACCGTCTCCTTGTAGTCCCCGTCTGACAGTGCCAGCGCGCCCCGGTAGAAGTCCGAATCGAACGCCAGGTCCGCCACCGTGAAATGGTACGGGATATGGTGGTCATGCGCCTCGAACCACGCGAAACTCGAATGGCGGGAATAGGCCCCGATGACCGTGTAGAAATTCAGCCGGTTATTCAGCAGCCATTCCGGGAAAATGTTCGGATACGCCGTCGCAAGGTCCGGGAACATATCCTGCGCCGCCTCCCAGTTCTTCGCCGCCGCATAGTACTTCAGCACCTCATACAGCGCCTCGAAGTGATGCTCGCTGACTGGGAAATGAATCACCAGCTCCTGGTACGTGTACACCATGTCGTCCATCCGCTCGGAATCCTCGAACGACTTCGCGATCTCAAAGAGCGCGTCATCCCGCAGAGGGGCTCCCCACCAGGTTGTTGACGACCACGGCGAAAGCGCTGGTCGCATCGGTGACCGCCGATAGCTCGCCTGCCGTCGGCAATGACCCGTAAGCGCCGGTGGCATCCTGGTACTCATCACTGAAGCGGAAGATGTCATCCGGGCCCTTCGACTTGTTGATATCCTGGAACAGCATATTCATCTGCTGGTAGCAGACCCCGATGTTGTATAGCGCATCGTCGAAGTTATCGTTGCCCGGATAGGTGTCCACGAAGTCACGGTAGGCATCTACCGCGGCCGAGTATTCCCGGTAGTTCTGCCAATGCCGGGCCAGGTCATACAGCTCCTGCGCCTCGCGTCCCGGGTTGAACTCGGCCGTGTCGTACAGCGAGTCCGCGTTGTGCCCCGCTCGCCGCGCCTGACGCGCGATCGAATTCGCCTCACGCATCGCACGGTTACTCAGCCGACTCCCCGGCAGACGCTCGATCAGGTCCAAGTATGAATCCAGAGCCGCCTGCCAGTTCCCGAGATGACGCAACGAATCCGCGATCCGGAACTGCGCGTCATCAGCGAAGTCAGAGCAGTTGTACTCATCGAGGATGCGCTCCGAGATTGCGATCGCCTCTTCGTAGTCCTCATCCTCGGCAGCCCGCGCTGCCAGCGAATCCAGCGCCCGGGGTGTATGGTCCGATGACGGGTAGTTCTCAGCCAGTCCCTCAAGCGCGTCCCACGCCCCATTATGGTCCTCGACCTCGCGAAACTCCCGTGCCAGGTGCATCAGCGCATCGTCAGCCCATACGCTGTCCGGCCAGTTACGCACCAGCATATCCAGCGTATCTATCGCCGCACCGTGGTCCTTATCGAAGATGTAGCACCGCGCCAGTTGGTACAGCCCATCGTCGGCCAGTTCACTGTCGGGGAACTCATCCACCAGCCACTCAAGGCTCGCCACCTGGTGCCGGAAGTTGCGACGCACGCTGTTGATGTACGCATTGTGCAGTAGCGTGTCATCGGCATAATCAGTGTCGTAGTAGTTGTCCATATACGCCGCATTAGCTGCCGCCGCCAGCCGGATTTCCTCCTCCTGCCACGGCTTGCAGCACGTGTAGCTTGCGATGGCCGCATCCTCGTGCATGTTGTAATACGTCAGCCGCGTCGGCAGCAGCGCTATCTCGGCGAATCCGGGCCGCAGCGATTTCCCGATGTCCACCACGACCTCATCCGCTGCACTCAGCGCACACAATGCGGCAACAGCCGCCAGCACACATACAGGTAGCACATACCGTCTCATGGTCATCTCCTCCATACCGGAAGTTGGCATCCACGAGCCATGGCAATGTCTATCAATTAATTATACCCCCATGCCCGCGCGGTCAATCCAGCGTCATTCGGCACACTTATCTACTTCCACACAGTCCTGCAATTCCCCTGCCATGTAGTTTGCGAGAGTTCCGCATAGGAACTCCGGCGAACTCCGCAAGGCAAATCAGGGATTTGCCCGATGCCCAGCATCCCCGCCTTGCAGGGATTCCACGCCCTCTTGCCGAAGACTACTCACACCGACGCCGCCTGCGCCGGACATATTACACAATACTCAACAGAACATGGACCCACAACTACTGCGTACGGGACTACCTCAAATGACTACAACAATCCACAACTCGCGTTTGCCGGCGATACTCCTGGCCATCCTGTTGCTCGCAGCTCCCACATTCGCCCAGGAGCTTCTCACCAACCCCGGCTTCGAGCAGATTGCGGACAATGGCATACCCACCGGCTGGGCACGCCACTGCGGCGGCGTTCCCGAAGAAATCATCAAAGTCGTCGAAGACGCACACTCCGGCGACCATGCGGTACGTCTCATTGACACCGGCCCCGAAGAGCGGGACAGTAAGTGGTCCGTCGGACTGACTCAGGACATTGATGCCGAGCCGGGCAAGTACTACAAGGCCTCCGTCTGGGTCAAGGCCCTCGCCCGCAACCACGGCGGCGCGCTCAATATGCAACTCCGCTTCCTCCCCGGCAATGAGCTCCGGCAGACCCCGACAGAGCCGCTCATCGGAGGCGACTGGCATCAGTATTCCGTCATAGCTCAGGCCCCCGAGGGCACCACCAAAGCGCGCCTCTACCTCTACACCATGCACTTCTGGACCTGCGACAACATCATTGATGATGCCTCCCTCACCGCCATCAACATCGAAGGCGGCGGCATCATACCCGTCCTGCTCACCAGGGGCAGTGTGGGCGTAGAGAAGCTTCGCGAACTCAACCTGAAGACACCGATAGTCCGCGCCGGCAAGCCCGCCGCCAGAATACTGATACCCGACGGCGAGACATACAAATTGCTCGGCGACAAGCTCGCCAAGGCCATCGCCGACAAGACCGGCGCAACACTCCCCGTCACGACCCAGTACGAGGGCACCGTCGAATCCGACGAGACGATCATCGCCCTGGGTAACCTCAACAACAACAAAATGGTCGAGCGGCTCTACTTCAATAAGTACCTCGAGATCAACGCCCTCAAGCCCGAACCGGAGCGCTACATTCTCCAGACCGTCCACGAGCCCTACAACAGCCCGCAGGGCAAGAACGTCATCGTCATCGGCGCGAGTGATGATGCCGGCCTGGCCGCCGGAGTTGATGACTTCATCGCCAGGCTCTCCAAGGGCCCCGACCTCATCCTCCAAGAACCGCTCCTTTACGCCTCCGGCTACAGCCCGATGAACGAAGCCGCCACGGAGAAGCTCCTTGCCACGGCCCCCGGCAAAGATGCCTTCAGCACATTCTGGAACGCGGTGACACGCTATCGCGACACCGGAGACCTCGTCTGGGCCGAGCGGGCGAAGCAAGTCCTCCTCTATTGCGGGCAGCGCTACATCGAGCACCCCGACTACCGCATCACCTGGCCGGAAGAGACCACCTCCAACATGATCGGCGCAATGTGGGATGTCCTCGAGGAGGCGCCGGTCTTCACCGACGACGAGCGCCGCGAATGTAGTAACGTCCTCCTCGTAGTGCTCTACGAACTCCCCCGCCACACCTCAGGCTACAGTGGCCTCGAGAACAACAAAACCATCATCTGGAATCACACGACCTTTCCACTCATCGGCATCTACTGGCTCAGCCGCTACTTCGACCGCTACTATGGCGACCTCGACGGCCAGATGGAGCTTATGCTGACCAAGGTGGACGCTTGCTTCGAGGGGCAGATCACCTCCTGGAAACCGCAGGAGGACTCCCTGGGCTACTACTCCATCGTCCCCCGACACACCATCGAATACACTCTCGCCGAAAACGACTATCGCTACTTCGAGAACGGCTCCGTGCGCAAACACGCCGACTACACCATCGCCATCGCCGACAACACCGGCGACCCCGGCAGCTTCGGCGACTCCGGCTACGGACACGGGCCCTACGTCAGCAACATCCACTGGGCGCTGTGGTACTACAAGGACGGGAAATACCTCTGGTGGCTGGACAAGGTGCTCGAAAACGGTTACGCCAACCCCTACGACCAGAGTATCGAACCCCGCGAAGACCCGAGCATCGCCGGCGTCAAAGTCTTCGAACTCCACCCTCTCGTCTATGACTACACCAAGGATAAGAGCTACTACGGCGGTCCGATCTGCCCACCGAATATCCCCTTGGAGAAGGCCTTTGACAAAATCAGCTTCCGCGAGGGCCTCGACGCCAACGGTGAGTACTTCATGCTCGACGGCTACGCCCGGGGCAAGCATCTCCAGTACGACGGAAATGCCATTACCAAGTACTACGCCGACGGCGACGACTGGCTCATTGACGGCGATTACCTCGTCCGCAACACCACCGACCACAACATGATCAGCATCGTCAGGGATGGCCGCTGCGAGACGCTTGTCCCCACCTGCACGGCCCTCGAGGCCATCGGCGACCTGCCCACCGCCGGCCTCACTCAGACTAAGGTCTATGACTACAACGGCGCCGACTGGACACGCAGCATCTTCTGGCTCACGGGCCAGTTCACCGTCGTCATGGACCAGCTCGAGGCCGGACAGGATGCCGACTTCTCCTTCCTCGGCAACTGGAAGATGCTCGCCGACGGCGAGCAGAGCCTCAACGAGGGCCGCATCTTCAAGACCTCCCGCATCGCAGGTGGCGGCGTCGGCAGTCGCGCCCTCAGGACTGTCACCGATCCCGCTCCCGGCGTTGCCAAAGCCGTCAGATTCACCAGCGCCTACTCACGCCTCGATACTGCCATCGAGCTGCCCGCAGGCAAGTACGCAGTCACCACCTACGCATCCGGAACCAGCACCGGCTCCGACAGCCTCTATCTGACAGTTGACGGCGAACAACGCGTCGCCCTCCACACTCCCATCGGCAGGATCGGCCCCTCATCATCCACCCCCACCAAGGACACCCCGACGCCCAACATCACCGTCAATACCGATGGCCTCCACCGCTTCACCTTCACCCTCCGGGAGGGCCCCGGCGTGGTCCTCGACCGCTTCCTCATCCACGATGCGAACGGTAAACTGGTCGCCGAAATCCAGGCCGAAGACGCCCCGCCGATACCGGAAGACGAGGTCAAGGAGGCCGGCACCAGCGATTTCTACATCAAGAACGACGGCCTCGCGCAGAACGGCCTCGCCTCACGCATCAACCACGTCGGCCGCGGCATAACGTACCTGCGCCAACACTTCGGCGGCAAGATGACCACCGGCCAGAAGACCATGGTCGCCAACATCTTCTACAACGACAGCTCCCAGGCGCCAAAGAATTACGATATCCGCAGGCTCGACCCATCCAACGTGTTGATATCCAAGGAGGGCAAACCGTTCGCCGTCTTCGGCGTAGGGGAGCCGGTAGCAGGGCCTCGGACGCCCGACAATAAGATGGGCGTGGCCATGAGAGACCGCTGCTACGCCGTCGGCCTGACGACATTTGAGGGCCTGTTCTCTGCGGACCGGCCGGTGGCTGTGGAAATCAACCTCGCCAGCGCCACGGCCACAATCTCTGCACCAGTTGACGCGACGGTGATCAAGGCAGACGGCGGGGCGCTTGAACTAAACGATGGCAAAGCAGTCATTGACTGTAAGGAATGGGACGAGTTGGCTACGTTGCGCGAGGGAATGGCCCGATTGTTTGACCAGGTGACGGAGCAGGTGCAAACGCCGGCAGCAGGTGAAGGCCACGTAGTTTCCGCACCCCGGCAGATGGAGCCGACATGGTCGGCCCCCATCCCACTCGACGGGAGCGAGGACCCGCTCCCCATCTTCACCATGTATCCGGTGGACCTCGACGGTGACGGTAACGAAGAGGTCATCGTCCTGCGCGGCGCATCCGCAAATTGCCTCGACGCATCCGGCAAGCTGGTCTGGCGCTTCTCCACCAATGCTCAGGTCCGCGCGGTCTGTGCCGCCGACCTCGACGGCGACGGGACCCCGGAAGTCCTCATCGGTTCCGACGATGAGCACATCTACATCCTCAACGCGGCCGGCGAGCTGCTCAAGAAGCATCATGCCAACATCCCCCTGCGCGTCGGCACCAGCAGCGTCCGCGATCCCAAGGTCGGTAACCTTGCCGTCGGCGACCTCGATGGCGACGGCACTCTCGACATCGTCGCCTGCCTGCTCAACGCCAATCTTGTCCGCTACGACCTCGACTTCAACCTCCAGTGGCGCTTTGACCGCATCCCGCATGGCAGCCGTGAGCTCGAACTCATAGACCTCGACCGCGACGGAAAGCTCGAGGTGCTCGCCGCCAACAAGTACGGTGGCATCCAGGTCTTCGACGCCGACGGCAAGACGCTTCCCGGCGCCTACTCCGAACTTGGCGACGTCGAGATGGCCGTCGGCAACATGGATGAGGACGAGGACTACGAGATAGCCAACGGCTCGGCGACCGGCACGTTCACTTGCACCCAGTTCGCCGGCAAGCGCGAGTTCACGTTCCACAACTACGGCTTCGGCGCGCGCGAGTGCCTCATGGCCGACGTCACCGCCAATGAATTCGACGAACTGCTCGTCGGCTCCGAGACCGGCTATCTCTACATCATCAACGGGACGGGGGAGGTGCTTGCTCAGCGCTCATTCGGCGACGTTGTGACCGACCTGGACACTTACGAGCTTCCGGGCAGAGAGAAGCCGGTCATCGCGGTCGGCCTCGCCAATGGTTGGGTGTATGTAGTGGACGGGGCCGCCGAGCCACTGGCACGCTGGCACGCCGCCGGTGAAGTCGTCATGGTCGAGGCCCTCCACACCAAGGCCGGCCCGATGCTGCTCGTCGCAGAACGAGACGCCGTCACCTGCCTGAGACCATGACGGACACTTTGGAACCCGCGCCATTCCGGCCCGCATCATTCATCAACGCGTAGGTCGAGCTTCATGAGGATGCATAGCACCCTCCCTCGACTCCGTCTTGCCGTCACACCGTTGTCGGGGCGCGCGCATCGCCCTGCTTAACCTGCCCCACTCCCCTATCCTTCCAGGAAACGCGCAATCCCGCCGGCTGCCTTTACACCTTCCGCCACCGCCTGCACTACCGTTGCGCCGCCGTTGACGATATCGCCGCCTGCGAACACTCCGGGCCGGCTCGTCTGCATCTCATCTGTGACCTCGATCAGGCCCTGCTCTGTCAGGTCCACGCCTCCAGCCCATTCGGACAGCTTCGCCGCCGCCTTCTGCCCTATCGCCTCGATCGCCAACTCGGCTGCTATGACGCGCTCAGTGCCTCGCACCGGCTCAGGCCGGCGGCGGCCAGAACTGTCCGGCTGGCCGAGGTTCGTGCTGACTACCTGCACGCCGGTCAGCCTTCCCTCCTCATCGCTCGTATAGTCAACCGGCTGCGTCAGGATCATGAAATGCACGCCTTCGGTCAGCGCCTCATCTCGCTCATCGGGCCACGCGGGCATCTCGGCAAAGGACCGGCGGTAGATGAGATAGACATCCTCGGCTCCGGCGCGCTTCGCGGTGACAGCCGCATCCATCGCGCTATTGCCGCCGCCGAGTACGGCCACACTCTTCGGCACACGCGTATCTGGCGCGGATTTCATCTCCCGCAGGAAAGCCAGTGCATCCACCACTCCGGACGCAGGCCGTTTCGCGCCCGGCAGCGCCACCGGCTGACTCAGCCCGACGCCGATGAACACCGCCGCAAAGCCCTCGGCAGACAGGTCATCAACGGTCATCTCGGCGCCCATCGTCGCACCATAGCGCCGCTCCAGGCGGTCCGCCGGCACGCTATCCAGTATCGCCGCCATCTCGGCTAGTGCCGCGTCTTTCGCAAGCCTCTGCCCCGGGATCGTCTCGACGGCGACGCCGCCCGGTTCGTCTCGCGCATCCAACAACGTGACTCTGTAGCCCTCCCGCAGCAGCGCCATCGCACATCCCAGCCCGGCCGCACCCGCGCCGCCAACTGCCCCCCGCTGCGCCTTCGCCTGCTCCGGCACAGGCAGCGCCGTCCATCCTTCTTTCCGCGCCACTTCCGCCACATACCGCTGCAGCAGCCTTATCGGCACCGGACCGCGGCCGATCCAATTCTGCACGCAGCTACCTTCGCACTGCACTTCCGCCGGGCAGACATACGCACAGATCTCCGGCAGCGGATTCGCCTCCCGCAGCACTTCATAGGCCCGCTTCTCATCTCCATCCGCGATTGCCCCCACGAACCCGGGGATATCCACACGCGCCGGGCAGCCCACCTGGCACGTCGGCGCAACACACTCCCGGCACATCTCAGCCAGCTCCCGCATCACCACCGGATTCCGCATCTGCCCCTCATAGAATATCGGAGCATAGACCTCATGATCCCGCACCACACAGCCCGAGCGCCCGCCGTCCCGCATGATTTGCGTGCACGACGAGCAGCAGATGCACGTCTTCGTCGGCTCCAGCTCACCCTTCTCCATCAGGTCCCGCGCGAAGTCCGGGTAGGCCAGGCCCATCCGCCCGAAGCCGGCCATGAGCGCCCAGCCCTCCTCGGCCAGCGCCGCCGCCACATGCGGGCCGAACTGTCGCAGCCACGTGAAGCCGGTCGCGACCATCGCCATCTCCGGCACTGCCTTCCCCAACTGCCGCTGGATCTCCACCATCGTCGCGATATTCGCCAGTGGGTGCTCCTCCGGCGTGTCCCCGCCGCTCTCATGCG
>JAUWOG010000118.1 GCA_030612305.1 Armatimonadota bacterium
AATATACGCTCGACGCGCCCGAGACGGGCGACCTGATGGAGCAGATCGGCGATCGACTCCTCGTCATCATGCACGGGGGAGATGAGATAGCGCCGCAGGAATGCGTTGATCCCACGCCGCAGCGCCTGGCGGCCTTCATGGCTCGCCACCCGTACCTGCGTCTCAGCAGCGCCCATCTGGGCGGGTACATGTTCTGGGATGACGTCGAGGAGCATCTCGTCGGGAGGTCCGTCTATTTCGACCTGTCATACACGTTCGGCAAGGCGCCCGAGGACCAGATCCGCCGCATCATCACCGGCCACGGCTACGAGCGAATCTTCTTCGCCTCCGACTTCCCCTGGCAAGGGCAGAGCGAGGCCCTTGCCGGCCTCGAAAGCCTCTGCCTCCCCCCCGACCAGGAGGCCGCCATCCTCGGCGCCAACTTCGAGCACGCCATGGCGAGGCCCCAGCGTCTATAAAGGCTTGCGCGCGTGCCGATTGAAAATAGAAACAGGTTCCGCGATGACCAGGAGTGAGCCAACCTCCCACACAAACCGGCTCATATCGGCCCATTCAGGGCACGCTGAATCGAGAAGCAGCATGGCGACAGGCACGTCGTTTGGGGGCGGAATGTCGGCCCCGATGACCCCCGTGACGGAAGCCAGTCTATCCCAGTTGGCTGCAGACGTCCCGGGCATCAGGGCCAGCAACGCCGCCTTTGCCGGCGCTTGATGGTCGGAAGCGTCAATCCGACGCAGCAGATCATCATAACGCTGGGACAACCCAGTGCAGAGCGACTCCTGATCCATCACACCGGCTCCGACAGCCTTCGCACTGAGAGCATGGAGGTTGCTGTCTGCCGCTATGGATGCAGCCGGCCCGAGAAGCGCGCCACCCCCGCGGCCCCCCCAGGAGAACTCGTCGAAAAGACGCCCCACTCTGGCCACGACCTGGGTCGCAGGCAGCCGCACTCCCATTAGACGTGCCGCTACAACATAGGTGCTGCTGTCCATGGACCAGCCGGCGAAGCGCAGCTTCCCAGTAATGCTCCACAGCCGCTCGCAGGTTGCATCGTCAACGACGCCGCGACTCAGCATCGCCACAGTAGCCAGTCGCAGTTCGTAGCCTGAAGGAAAGCCGTGCTGATGCGCCCTGTCGTAGCCCTGCCGGAACCATTCCCACAATCCCTCAGAGCGCCCTGCGGATACTGGCCTGACTGCGCCGGCACTTGATGGCGGGCCGGAGCTTCTGAGAGCACCGTCATCGTCGGCGCTCAACTCCGCGTACACGTGGCATAAACGCGCAACAATAGGCAGACGGTCGTAACTGCCCCAGTTGTTGGCGACTACGAGACGATTGATGTCCTCGAAAAGCTCAATGTCCCCATAGTCCCGACTGAGAATTGCGGCAGCCAGATCAACTCGTGCGTCGGGCTCGAACCCAACGTCCAGCAATCTGGCGCGCAGTGTCAAGCACAGGTGCGCGCGCGCTCTGACTCGCTCATGACTGGCGAAGTCACGTTCAAATGCGTCGGAATGCAAGAACTCTCGAACTGCACTGCGGCCGGGATCAGTGATGGCAAGCAGACGTCCGTCAGGATCGCTGACAAATGCGTCGAGACCAATATGGAGCAATTCACGTTGTGACAGACTCAGCCATTGCTTCTTCGCCTCGCGCTCCGCTTCTTCAGCCCGGCGGTGCATCTCTTGAGCGGCGTTGACTGCGGTCCGCCTTGCGCGTGACCTCCGCCGAAGCGCCAGCGCCCGGAGGCCTCCCGGGCGTTGGATGCGGCGAGCCTTCTCCCGAAGCGACGCCGCTTCGTTCAACAAGGCTTGACGTCGCCGCAGTTCAATAGCAGCCTCGCGATCTACGACGCGAACAAGCTCCTCCTCGGTCAGGCGATGCAGCAGCTTCTCGCCGGCATGACAGTACTGTCCATTGGCGAGACGCTGCAACCATAATGCTTCGTCAGAGCCAAGTTCCGGCATTGGAGTCTCCATGGTCGGTAGCATGAAGGCACAGCTCTATGTCCTCCGACAGCAACACGAATCCCG
Source organism: Armatimonadota bacterium (assembly GCA_030612305.1). Classification (GTDB taxonomy): domain Bacteria; phylum Armatimonadota; class Zipacnadia; order Zipacnadales; family UBA11051; genus UBA11051. Next base: position 2,034 of record JAUWOG010000118.1, read on the forward strand.
CGCGCCGACTCACTTCTCCTGCCTCGCGTCCCAGAATTCCTCGTAGGCTGCCGCGACTGCCTCGAAGTCCTCGCTACCCTCCTGCTTGTTGAGGCAATACATGACGATGCCCTCGACCTTGCCCTCCGCCACCAGCTCGAGGATCATCCGCACCTTGGCCGACATCAGGTTTGCGGTGGCTTCATGTCCCCAGCGGTTCTCGTATTCGCTACGCGACCCCGACGGCATCACGATCAGCGGCAGGTTGAACTTGTCCTCGCCCGTCTGCCGAGCCGCGAACTCGACGCTGAAGTCACCCACTATCTGCTGCTCCCACGCCTCGGTGTTGCTGATGTCGGCGTCGGCCATCTCCAAGCCGTGGATTTGCAGGTCAGTGAATTGTGCGCGCAGTCCGTAGTGACCCACGCCCTGCTTGTCGAATACGCCGATGGCGAGCTTGATTTGTTCCTTGCCTGCTACTGCCTCGGAGAGGTCCACGCGGACATCGGCATCATCCCGGCCTCCGGCGTCCTCTTCCCACACTACCTCATCATCCACCCGCACTTGCATGACATGGTAGCCCTCCGTCGGGCCGTTGTAGCTGTCCCGGTAGTGGAATGAGACGGCCGCCTCTTCTGGCTTCTGCACCTTCGCCGTCTGCATGAGGAAGCCACGGTCGCCGGGGGCCGAGGGCACGGCCGGTGGGAAGACTACGGTCGCTCGGGGCGGGAGGACATATTCATCATTGAGAAACGTCAGCGCGTTCTCGATTTCGGCCCGGTCCTTGGGATACGCCGCCACGCAGCCATCAACGATCGGCGCGAGCTTCTCCACAAAGTCCAGCCCGAACTGCCGGTAGTACATCAGGGGGTAGAACTTCAGCTTCGGGTTGATGGCTTTGCCTGCCGCGACCATTTCGCCGGTGTATTCGACGCTGAAGCGATCCGCTTTGTCAAAATTGCCCCAGAAGTCGTCAATGACGTAGCCGACCAGGTTCTCATGCTCCAGCGACAGTTCGGCGATCTCCTCGGCCCACTTCACATAATCAAGTTTGAATGGCTCTGAGTAGGGCCACTTGCCGCCGCTCTCGGAGTGGGGCACAAGGTAAGCCCAGACCGTGATGCCGGCCTCTTCCGCCAGCGGCAGGAACTCGTGGAGGTCTTCCCAGTCGTTGGCACTGTGCCACATCAGCCACATGTAGGTGTTCGCGCGCAGCTCCTTGAGCCGCCGCACCATCAGCTCACAGTCAACGTGCGAGCGGTCCTCGGCCATGCGCAACTCGGCATCATAGTCGCCCAGCAACGGTTCATCACCCGCACCAAGCACTGCCGCCGCCAATACCAACATGCCGGCTATCAACGCAAGTTTCACGATGCACCGCCTCTCTTACACCGCTATCTAATCGTTCCGGGGGGAAGCGCATCCTGTCAAGTGAGGCTGCTATCCTGGCTGCAGCGCCAGCGGGGCAAGCGGGGGATTGATGACGCGTCCATAGACGGTCACGCGGGGGATGATGATCCCGTTGTGGTCGGTGCCCAGGATAATGCTCCCCTCGTTGAGCGGGTTCGGGTCGGTGTATTCCATGAGCACGTGGCCCCAGTGCAGCAGTTGCACCGTAGCGCCACGTTTCCGGATGCCCAGTTGCAGCCAGTCATTGTGAATCCCTACACCGGGGATCTTGAACGGAATCCGTTTGACCTGCTTCCCCTTCCGCTCCAGGGAAGTGTACTGATTGCGGTGCCCTCCGACCTTGAACAAGTAACCGTCTTGCGCACCGTTGGGGCCGCCGCAGATCCCGACATGGATATCGCGGAGTTGCTCGTAGTGCTTACCGTCCCCGCGAGGCATCATCCGAGCCGCCACGTAGAAGCTCAGGTCCAGATCGCCGGCGATGCGCAACTTGCTGGATGACTCGGCAAGGCCATTTCCGTTCATACCGGCGAACCAGGTCCATCCGGGGGAGCAGGACCAGCGATTGGTGACCTCCCACTCGCCACAGTGTACGATCCATTCGGTGGGAGCGGTCATAAATGTGTAGTTCCGCGCCCACGGCGTACACACCGCAATATCCTCCGGCACAAAGTGATGGCCCTCGTTGCTGATGGCGAGCTGACAGAGTTCCGGCCGCGCCTCCTCGGAGTTGTACACGACTATCGGCTCACCGTTCACCTCGCCCCAGACACTGCCCTCATCACGCCGCAGACTCAGGAGATAGGGTTCCTTCGGCTTCACACGCACCTCGCCCGAGGCCACTGTCTTGCCTTCATGCAGCAACGTCACGCTGACTACATCTTCAGCCCACTTCCGCCTCGCGACGAGTTCGTAGCCTACCTTAGTATCCTGCCCGCTGGTGAGGTAGAGGTGCGTGGTGGTCTGCTTCTGCTTGAGCGGATGCACACCGATGATGAGTGCAACCGGCCCGGGGAAATACCCGCCATGCCAGAAGCGGTTGAGTTCATCGTGTTGTGGGTGCCATGCACCGGGGCGACCGGCCCACGTATGCCGATCAATGATCCCCACGAAGTCGGGCATGAGTTGGTCAACCATCTCCTCGGTCTCAACCAGCGCCTCGACTGACGCCGTGTCGAAGGTGGCGGGACTGCTCCCACGAGCATACAGACCGACACGCCCCACACGTGGCCCCCCGTGAGCCAGGTGGACAATCCTTGCCCCGTCAACCGAGACGTCCAGCACCGGCCCCCTCGCAACGAACATCAGCCGGTGCCACTCATCCGCACGGGCTCCCGGCACAGGCTTCTCCGCCAGCACCTCGGACCTCTCGCCGTCTGCACAGAACAACCGCAATGCCAGGCCGCCGTCCTTGCGCACCAGTGCCGCCAGGTACAGGCCTTTGTCGCTCTCTCGGAGATACACTCCGGCCGCTTGAGCCTCGCCAACCTTGACCGGCACGCTTATCACGCTGTCGGCTTGCGCGCCATACGGGAGTATCGCTTTTCCGATGCCACCCGTCTTCCCTTCGCCGACGTCCTCCCACGTGCCTGACTCAATAAGCCACTGCGCCACCTGGTTGCTCGTGGAGCTGAATGTCGCTTGCCAGGGCGTGACCGATACGTCATCAAACTGTGCGGAGCCGCCTTCGGACAACATCCCGATGCCTCCGCAGCCGGCGAGTTCGTCATGCACCTGGAGCACCGGCACGCCATCCAGCAACGCGATGATGCTGCTGCCAGAGGCACGCACACCTAGCCGGCACCACTCGCCTTTGGGCAGCGCAACGGGCGCCTCCGCAAGTCTCACATCCTTGCCGTCGGTGTGCCGCACCAGCTCCAGGACGGTCTTCGCCTTGGCAGTTGCCGGGTAGGAGACGCGGAGGAAGTGATAGCTGTTCTCGTTCTGATAGTAGAAGGCGATGCCCGCCGCCTCCCCGTTGCCCTGCACCGATGCCGTGTAGGAGTAGTCCTGCCAGAACCAGTGCCCCGCCGTCGTCAGCGCACGAGTGCTCGATATGCCCAGGTACTTGAAGGGGTTAGCGCCCTGCTCCACTTTGCCCTTCACTACGACATCCTTCCACTGTCCGCTGACCGTCTCCCACTCGTTCTGTGAGCCTTCTTCCCGCATGAAATCGTCGGCAAAACAGACGGGCGCAGAGGGCTGACATCCCGCCTCATCAAGGCCCCTGGCAAGCACCGCCCCGGACTGCGGTCGCCCCGGGCAGCCATTCAGCACGGGCTCGCCGGCCACGTAGCAGATGACCATTTGCCCCCGACTGCGCAGCACGAAATCCGCCCCGGACACCACCGCCCGCGCCAGTTTGGCCGAGTGCAGCACGCTTGCCTCGCCCCCAACGACCTCCTGGAGCTCTATGTGCTTCTCGCTCAGCACGACTTTGCGGTATCGCTGCGGACTCTGATAGCTCAGCAACACCTCCATCTCGGCCGCCGACGACAGGCTGCCATAGACATAGAAATCCTCGCCCGCCCCTACGTTGGCCTCCAACATCTCATGGTCTTTGGGAATACCTGTCGGCTCGACGGCCTCCGCAGCCGCTTGCGGGTACGCATCCGATTGCTTCAGATGAGTCGTGAGGAGGCGATCTCGCTTCACTTCTCCGGTGTAGAAGCGGTCGTGGATTTCGCCCTTGCTGAGGTATTGGAGCAAGTTGACGAGCAGTTGCGCGCAATTGTCGCCGCGCAGACTCAGGTCCAGGCCGATCATGCAGCCTGAGTAAACGATGATACCTTTGCCGATATGCCGCATCAGTATCGCGGGGGCACCTCGCCCCTTGTGCTTCCCGTTCTCCTCGTCGAGGAAGTGGCCGTCAATCCGCTCCCGCACCTTCGCGCTGATACCCTCGTAGGTGAAGCGGGCGATGACTATCGTCCCGCTATCCTCTTCGGGAATGATTGAGGCGCCGCCCCGGCCCGCCATGGGGATGACCTTCCCATAGTCGAGACCCTCGGTAATCGGGCTGATGGCGTCAACGAAGCGGACATTGGGGACGCGGCCGGGCTTCAGACGCTTGCCGGGCAGTGCCTCCTGGCTCGGCATGGGGGAGTATTCGCTCATGAGACAGCCGCCGTCCCGGACATATTGCTCGAGGACGCGCTGCATGTTCTCGTCACGGCGCGAGATGACCCCGGTGATGAGGCAGTCGTACTTCGCGATCTTCTTCGGGTCAGTGATTTCACTCTCGAGGATGCGTTCAGCGGGCATGCCGTGGTGAGCCAGCACACCGAGGTAGCCCACCGTCCATCCGCCGCAGATCCCCACGCGCCACGGCTTGCTCTGCGGCGCAATGATCTCAGCGTCCACAGCCGCCGCACTCAGAAGAAACATTGGCAATATGACAATTGCCAGCCGACATATCATTGCCTTGCACCTTATACTCGGATTGCGCACCGTGATATCACGGACGCAACCCAATCGAATTCGCACGCACGCGTTCACTTTGTCCTCCCCCTCGCATTCGGCCCCCGCAGACGCTCACACTCACCCTCTCACGCCCTGCCACACCCCATCACCAACACGCCCAACAAATCCGCCGGCAGCAGCAGAACCACGCACCAGTGAAGAACCATTGTCCCAGCCGGCCAAAACCATCTGACCGCTGTCCTCCTCGTGCCTACCGTGCCCCCCTCCACGGATGCGGCCG
>JAUWOG010000499.1 GCA_030612305.1 Armatimonadota bacterium
CCCTACGTCGAGACCGATGCGCCTCTTGTCGTCGTCACCGGCACCGGCCCTGGCAGCGGAAAGATGTCAACCTGCCTCTCCCAGCTCTACCATGACCACGCCGCACATCGCCATTCCGGATATGCCAAGTTCGAGACCTTCCCGATATGGCACCTGCCCATTGATCATCCTGTCAACATCGCCTATGAAGCGGCCACCGCGGACCTCGGCGACATCGTCATGATAGACCCCTTCCACCTCAGCGCCTATGGTGAGACTGCCGTCAACTACAACCGCGACGTGGACAACTTCCCCATCCTCAAGAGCATCATTGATCGCATCGCAGGGGAGAACGAGACAACGCTGATCTACCGGTCCCCAACCGACATGGGCGTCAACCGTGCCGGCGCTGGAATCGTCAATGATGACGTTGTTCGCGAGGCCTCCACTCAGGAAGTAATCCGCCGCTATTTCCGCTATTATTCCGAGCATCGCCGGGGCTTGACACCACGCCAGACTGTCGAGCGTGCCGAGACCTTGATGCGCCGCCTCGGCGTCGGCGTCCTTGACCGCCCGGTCGTCGAGCCCGCACGAGCAGCCGCCGAAAAAGCCGAACAGGCCGGACGTGGCAACGAGGGCTTCTACTGCGGCGCGGCGCTCCAGCTTGACGATGGCACTATCGTACTGGGCAAGAACTCCGAGCTTTTCCACTCCGCATCCGCCGCCATCATCAATGGCATCAAGCGTCTCGCCGACATTCCGCCCAGCATGCACCTGCTGCCCGCAGCCATCATCGAGAGCCTCACCCAGTTGAAGGCCAACTATCTCGGCTCGCATTCCCCCAGCCTCAACGTCCAGGAGGTCCTCGTCGCACTCGGTATCAGTGCGGCTGGCAATCCGGCGGCCAAGGCAGGCGTCGAGATGCTGCCGGAGTTGCGCGGCACACAAATGCACTTGACCCACGACCCGGGCCTCGGCGACGAAAACGGACTCCGCAAGCTCGGCATCGCCGTGACCACCGACGGCCACCCCACGGCACAGGGCTACTTCCTGCGCTGACCGTGGGCCGACCCGAACCTAAACGCCACCGCCCGCCCACATGCAGGTATCCCCCGCTGCATCGGTGAACCTGACTCCGCACTGTCCCAATACCTCGCTTGCAACCGCAAGCGAAAGGAGATCCCCGATGACTGAAGACTATGAGGGCATCTTCCCTGCCATCGTTACAGCCTACGACAGCGATGGCCAGGTGGACACTGACGTCCAGAAGCGGGTCGCCCGCTGGCTGCTCGACCGCGGCTGCAAGGGCTTCTTCGTCTGTGGCGGCACTGGCGAAGGCTTGCTGCTGACCGAAGATGAGCGCAAAACCGTGCTCGAAGCCGTCATCGAGGAAGTCGGCGATGAAGCCACAATCATCGCTCACGTCGGCTCTGTCAGCCATCTGCAAGCCTGCCGCCTCGCCGAACACGCCGCCGCGCTTGACGTGGACGCCATCGCCGCAATCCCTGGCAGCTATTTCGTCCCGGAACCCGACGAGCTCGTCGCTCACTACACCGCTCTCGCCGAGATCGCACAGTGCCCCACAATGCTCTATCATATCCCCCTCAGAACCGGCGTCGAGTTGGACCTCCGTATCATAGACAGGCTCGCGGAGATACCACACGTCGCCGGCCTCAAGTACACAGACCACAACCTCTACCTCATGGAGCAGATGCGCAGAGACCAGGGCGACGACTTCATCATCCTCTCCGGCGCTGACGAGATGATGGTACCCGCCCAACTCATGGGCGCGACAGGCGCTATCGGCACCTGGTACAACCTCATCCCCGACGTCTTCATCAATGCCTTCAACGCATACAGGAGTGGCGATTGGGAGACGGCTGCCGAATACCAGAGGCGCGGCAATGCAGCCATCCGCTGGGGCATCAGACTCGGCGGCCTTGGCCTCGTCAAGCAGACCATGCAAGCCCTCGGCTTCCCTATCGGTGACGCCCGCATGCCGGTCAAGCGCGTAGATGACGCAGACGTCAACGAGTTCGTCAATTGGCTGCGCACCGAGGGATACGTGGACTGACTGAGCGGCATCTCATAACTGCCTATGGAGGGCCGAAAATGCGACCGATCCTGCTCACACTTGTCTTCACGCTCAGCATCGGAATAGCTGGCGCCGCCACGGTGGGTTATGTCACCTACGGCGGCGCGGAGAACCCGGCGGTCAACGATGATGACGCATGGGTCAAAGCAATGCGGGAGGCGGATATTACCGTCGAGCTTCTCAAGACCACGGACCTGCCCGACGCGGCGAAAATGGCACACTACAACGCTCTCTACGTGCCGGACACGATCGCCTTCACCCAAGCCGGCTTCTCAGCCATGAAGCGCTACGTCGCCGCCGGCGGATTCCTGCTCCTCCAGGGCAGATACGCCGCCACCGCGCTCGACAAGAGCGGCAAGGACATCTTCGAAAAGGGCAAGTTTGCCTGGGTCATCATCTACTTGGAGAAAGGTGCCTGCCGCACTGGCATCCTTCCGGCGACTGGAGCCGGCGCCGGCGGCGGAGGCCTCGACATCGCCAAACTCAGGATCGCCGCCGGAAATGCACTGACCGACGGCACGGAGACGGGCGTCGTGCTCGACATGCCGAAGCGCCCTAACGGCAAGCCGTATCTCTGCGCAAGCCTCCACTACTTCGCGATGACCGGCGCGCGGCCGCTCATATCAGGCGTCCCCCAGGCCACCGCAGAGCATCCGCAGCCCGACCCCGTGTCACTCGCGACCTGCAATGAGTTCGGCAAGGGCACGTGTCTGTGGCTCACACTTCCCCTTCCCGATATGGCTGCCGATGGGGTGGATTTCGCCGAAAAGATCGTGCAGAACACCCTTGCCGCGATAGCCGCCAATCCTCTGCCGGCCGCTGGGGACCTCAGCCGCATCATCCCGACCATGGACGAAGCCAACGCCGAACTCAAGGCAATGGACGCAGCTTTTCGCGGCGGGAAGGGCTACTCCGACAGCCCCGATTCCTCCAACCTCGGCTGGGCCGAGGCCTCGCGCCTGCTCACCTACATCAAAGCCTACGCCGTATTCAAAGACACCTACTGGCTCGACAAAATCATTGACCACTTCGACCGCATGATTGCCAACCTCTCCGACCCCGACGGCGACGGCTAC
>JAUWOG010000685.1 GCA_030612305.1 Armatimonadota bacterium
GCCTGTCGGCCGCCAACGGGTATTCGTGGGAAGAGACATCGGAAGCCCCGCCCCCGCCAGGCATAGAGCGGGCGACTCCCTTTGGCGATATCGTCATCAACGGGGACGAACTCCTGGTCGGCTACTACGCGGGCAAGAAGGAGGAGGGGAAGCCGCCTGACGGTAGCTGCCACGTGCTGCGCAGTGCTGATGACGGGCGGACCTGGGAATACGCAGCCACCATTGCAGAGACGGGCTATACCGAGACCCCATTGTTCAGGGCGGCGGACGGGACGCTTCTGGCGGCGGCGAGAAGCAGTTCGGGCCCGACGGCGCGCACCGATATTCCGGGCAGCAACTCCGAACCGGCGCTGGTTATGCACACGTCGTCCGATGGTGGGCGCACCTGGGAGGAGCGCTACTATCTGTCGAATCCGATGCAGCATCCGGCCGACCTCCTGCAACTGGCTGACGGGAGGATACTGCTGACCTTCGGCAGCCGCCTCGAGGAACTCCTCGGTGTTGTCGGGCGGATCAGCGACGACAACGGCGAGACCTGGTCGCGGCCCTTCGTCCTCATCGGCGGCCTGACGCACCGGGATTGCGGCTACCCGTCGAGTGTGCAACTGGCCAACGGTGACATAGTGACCGCCTACTACGCGAAGTCGGCTCCGTGGTATCAGCGCTACCACATGGGCGTACTGCGCTGGCGCCCCGACATGGTCAAAGTGAAGATGGGCAGCGTCTGGGGCTACGACCGGGAGGATGGGGACTGAGCACCGCGCAGGGAAGCACGGGCGCGCAACCTTTTCGGCATTGGGTTTTCTAAGGATAGAGGCCTGGATTTGAGTAATGTGCCGAGGGGTTTTCTCGTTGGGGATACCGCTGATTGATCTGAAAGCTGAGTACGCGGAGTTGCGCGAGGAAGTGCTGGAAGCGATTGATGATGCACTCGGCTCGATGCAGCTTTTCCTGGGGCCGAATGTACAGGCGCTGGAGCGAGAGTGGGCGGAGTTCTGCAGGACCGAGCACGCAGTCGGCGTCAGTGATGGGACCCAGGCGCTGCATCTCGCGCTGCGGGCGATGGGGATCGGCCCCGGAGACGAGGTCATTACCGTCTCCTGGACCTTCTTCGCCACGATTGAGGCGATCATCCACGCGGGAGCGACGCCGAAGCTCGTTGATGTCGAGCCGGAGTACTTCTGCATGGACGCGGAGGCTCTGGAGGCGGCGATAACACAGCGGACGAGGGCGATCATTCCGGTGCATGTCTATGGTCACCCGGCGGACATGGAGCAACTGGGGGCCATTTGCGAGCCACGCGGGATTGCGGTACTCGAAGACGCCGCGCAGGCACATGGAGCGACCGACAACGGCAGGCGCGTCGGCTCAATCGGCGATGCAGGTGTCTTCAGCTTCTATATGTCGAAGAACCTGGCAGGCTACGGTGAGGGCGGCATCGTGACGACGAGCGATGATGAGATCGCCCAGAAGGTGAAGATGCTGCGGGATCATGGGCAGGCTGAGCGGGGGAGGTTCGACTGCATCGGGTACAATTCGCGGCTGGACGAACTGCAGGCGGCGATCGTGCGCGTGAAGTTGAGGCGTCTGGCTGAGAATACCGAGAAGCGGCGGCGTCATGCCGCTCTATACGACGAACTGCTGCAACACGAGGACATCATCACGCCGAACGTGAGGCCGGGCTGCGAGCACGTCTATCATCTGTACACGATTCGCAGCAAGCGGCGTGAGGAGATCAAGTCGGCCCTGGAGGCGGCTGAGATAGCGTTTGCCACACACTACGCCAAGCCCCCGCACAAGCAGCCGGCATGTGTGGCCTATGGGCTCGATAGGGCGGAATTGCCAGTGACGGAAACGCTGGCGGCTGAAGTAATTTCGCTGCCGATGTATCCGGGCCTCAGCGAGAGCCAGATTCAGGAAGTCGCTGAGACGGTGCTGTCGGCGCTCAGTTGAAGGCGGCGGTGAAGCGGTCGTACCACTTGCTCATGCCGGTTTCGACAGGCTCGATG
>JAUWOG010000592.1 GCA_030612305.1 Armatimonadota bacterium
GTGGGTGTCGGGGTCGGCGGCGGCTTCGCAGAGGGCCTCGATGATATAGGGCGGTGTCGGCATGTCGGGGTCGCCGATGCCGAAGTCAATGGGCTCGTTGCCCTCGGCGAGCATTTTGGCCTTGAGGGCGGCGATCTCGCGGAAAGGGTACGGCGGGATGCGCTGGAGTCTCTGGGCCCAGGGGATGTCCATGATGCGTTTCTCCTCGGTTGGCATGAGTAAGTATCGTCTGGGGCGGTGGGTTGCTAGAGAGAGCCGCCGGGATATGCCAGCGGCTTGCACCGGGTACGGCTTGAAGTTGCCGGGCAGGCGCGGCTCATGCCTCTGCTTCGCGGAGGAGCGATGGGTGGACGGTGCCCGTATAGGTCTCGTGTGTGGAGCCAGTCAGGAATACGCTCTCGCCCTCTCGCCAGCGTATCTGGAGATCGCCACCAAGCAGGTGCACGGTTACGGCATCGCCGCAGTAGTCGTTGAGGATGGCTGCAACGGCGGCGGCACTGGCACCCGTTCCGCAAGCGAGGGTTTCTCCGGCTCCCCTCTCCCACACCCTCATGCGGAGCTCGTCTTTGGCGAGTATCTCGATGAACTCGACGTTGGTGCGCTGGGGGAAGAGCTCGTGGTGCTCGATCTGAGCGCCGAAGATGTATATCATGTCGTCGAGGATCTCCTCGACGAAGATGACGCAATGGGGATTGCCCATGGAGACGCAAGTGACGGTGAAGGCGTAGTCGGCGACCTGCAACTCTTCGGCGATGACAGGGGCATCGGCGGGCTCGCCCTCCATGGGTATGTCGGCCCTGTTGAGGCGCGGGGGGCCCATGTCAACGCAGACCCGGACGACTTCATCGCCTTCGAGCTGAAGCGACGGCCTGATGATTCCCGCCTTGGTCTCGACCTCGAAGTCGAGCTTGTCGGTGAGGCGGTGCTCATAGACGTATTTGGCGAATGCGCGCATACCGTTTCCGCACATCTCGGCTTCGCTGCCGTCGGAGTTGAAGATGCGCATTTTGAAGTCGGCCATGTCGGAGGCATCTACGAGAATGAGACCATCGCCGCCGATAGCGAAATGGCGATCGGAGAGCACCGCCGCGAGTGTCTCAAGGTCATAGGCGCTCAGGTCATTGGCCATGGCGTCAATGTAGATGTAGTCATTCCCGAGGCCGTGCATTTTCGTGAACTGCAATTTCACCACCCCTATCAGCACCGCTACAAAAAATACACGACAGGCGATTGGCCCATCGTGCCGGTCCGTGTAGCTTCGAAGTGAGCTGTCGTCGTTCTATCGGTCTATGGCTTGTCGGACCCGGTGGGGCCGATGACAGCGATAGCGCTCTTGTAAACCATTACCTCGACATCGCCGACTGAGACGAGCACAGTGAAGGCGTCAAATCCTGCGATAGTGCCGACGAGTTCCTTCCCGTTCACCATCACGATACGCACCGTGAGGCCATTTTGCTGCATCTGCTTGAGGTACTGATCCTGAATGCCGGGCTTGCCTTTTGCCACGAGTGATTCACCTGCTCATGAATAATCCAGACTGTTGGTAGGCTATAGCTGTTCGTAGCCTATAGAGTATGCGCAGCCTGGGTGATGTTTCGCACCGCTTCGTCGAATTCCTCGTCGGTCGCCCACTCGAGCCACTGGAATGTGAGCGGCGTCCCCACATCATCGGGTGCCTGATTGCGCCGGGCGTGTCCACTGAACCACGTGAACTGTCGCTTCGCGAAACGACGCGTGTCGCGCTTGATGAGGCGGACGGTTTCCTCGAGGCCGGTGTCGCCCTGCAAGTGGGCCAGCAGATGACGATATCCGATAGCCTGCATGGCCTGGTCATCGGGCGTACAGCCTCGCTGCTGCAGCGTTTTGACCTCCTCGGGCCAACCCGCTTCCACCATCCCGTCCACGCGCCGCTCGATGGCCTCATAGAGCAACGGCCGCGGTCGCGTGAGGACGAAGTATATGGAATTATAGTTTACCGTGGGTGTCTCGTCAATGCGGCGGAGTTCCGAGAAGGGCCGGCCGGTGTTCTCAATGACCTCAAGGGCGCGTATGATTCGCTTCGTGTCATTGACCTCGATGGCGGCCGCCGCGGCAGGATCGGCGTCGGCCAACGTGCGGTGAAGAGCGTCAGAACCATGGGTATCCGCATACTGTTTCAGACGGTCGCGGATTTCGGCCTGTTGGGTGCCGGCGTGCGGGGGGAAATCCAGATGGCGCAGCACGGCGTCAACGTAGAGGCCGGTGCCGCCGCAGAGAACAGGCAACGCGCCGCGTGTGTGGATGTCGAGGATCGCGGCCTGGGCGTCGCGCTGGAAATCGGCGACCGTGTAGGACGCTCGCGGGTCCACGAAGTCCACGAGATGGAAGCGGACGCGCGCACGCTGGCTGGACGTCGGCTTGGCGGTGCCGATGTCCATGTGCCGGTAGATCTGCATCGAGTCAGCCGAGACTACCTCGACAGGCAACGCCTCAGCGAGGCGGAGTGCGGCCTCGGTCTTGCCGGAGGCAGTCGGCCCGGCAATGACGAGCAGCGGAATGAGTCCGTCACTCGAGGCCTTGCGCTCGTTCGTCGGCGAGCTGTCAGGTGCGGTTTTCCGGTTCACAGATG
>JAUWOG010000267.1 GCA_030612305.1 Armatimonadota bacterium
GATACCTCGCGCAGTATATGGGAACAACCCGGTATCTCGGCCACAGGATCCGGACCCGGCGAAGGGCTGCCCCATATGCGGGATCAAGGTCTTCGAGGGCCGCTCGGCCTTCTACCCGTGGGTACTGGACCGGGAGAATCACCCGTTCAAGGTGCAGTGCCCTGAATGTCAACGGTGGTTCCCCAGTAACGACTTCGGCGCCGGCGACATGACCAGCGGCGAGTTCCCCGACGACGGATGGAGCTACTTCGACAACAAGGGGCGCCCGTATTCCTTCGTCGGTTACTACGTGCTGCAAAACTACCGGGGAGGCGACCGGCGCACTGAAGAGTTCGCGCGCTACTACCTGGCGACTAGCGACCGCCGCTGGGGAAGGGCCACGGCGGTTGTCCTGTTTCGGGTCGCGGAGCAGTACCTGAACCTGGCCCTCAACATCAACCAGCGCGAGAGGTACACCCGCGACAATCTGTGGAGAGGCGCAATCCCGCCTCAGGGCACACCCCCGCCAAGCCATGCCTCATGGTTCGCGCCCGGGTTCTACCTGGATGCTGTATGGTCCATCGGGCTCGAGAGATTCTATGCAGAAGCTCTGGAAAGGATCTGGGATTACTTTGACGAGGAAGACCCGGAGTTATTGAAGCTCCTCCAGGACAACTACCATCCCGAGATGCGGACCATGCAGGATGTGCGGAGCTTCATCGAAACAGGCTACTTCCGCACCGTGGCCCAGGGCGTCCTGGACTACTCCGTGGCCGGCAACGGGCCCACGCAGCACGCCATGGCAATGCGGCTGGCACGCTTTCTCAATACCCCGCGTTCCATCGAGCTGGTTGACTGGGTCTTCAACAACCCCAGGCACGGCATGCGCTACTATCTGCCCAACAGTTTCTTCGTGGATGGTTCGGCCTACGAATCGCCCGGCTACAACAACGCCCACTACCGAAGCACCGCGGATCTCGCCGACATGCTGACGCGGCTGGCTGAGTTGCGGCCGGAGCAGTACGCGGAGGTGGGCTTCCCGCTGTTGACCGAGGACCCGAAGTTCAGGTGCATGTACGACCACAACATCAACCTCTCGCTGATCAGCCGCACCTATGCCAACGTCGGCGATGACGGCGACCTGGCCTACACCGACCCCCTGCCGTTGAGGCCGGGGGCGTCGCTGGTTGCGCACGGGTGGGTCAGCGCGTTCCGGAGGTGGCCTGACGAAGTCAACTATGCCAGGGCACTGTGGGATGCCACAGCCAATGCTCCCACCAAGTATCTGACGGACCCGCAGTTACGCGCAAAGGTCACGGAGATTGTGGAGCGCGAGGGGCCCTACCTCGACTTACCCAGCCAGGTGCTGGACGGATTCGGGCACGTGATCCTGCGCAGCGGCAAGGGCGATCACCAGCGGGCGCTATGGATGAGGTACGGGACCATGTTCGGCCACCGTCATCACGATGTATTGACCATCGGCTATGAGGCCTTGAAGCGCACGTTCCTGCCCGAACAGGGCTATCATCGAGGCCCGGACTACCGCACGGAGTGGTGCATGAACTGGGCGATCCCCTACTGTGCCAGAATTGTGGGTGCGACCGGAGAGCCGCAGGACGAGTGGGGCCGGCAGGGGCGAGGTGGGGGCAGTCTGCGCCTGTTCGGCGACGGTGGTGGGGCCCGGATGGCGACGGCTGGGCGGCGGCTGTACCACGAGCTTGCCGCTCCGGAGCTCATAGAGCTGACTGACGACCTTCTGGTGGAGCGCACCATTGGGCTGGTGGACCTGGATGAGCAGCACTCCTACGCGGTGAGCATCTACCGTCTGAGCGGCGGCACTGACCACTACTGGAGCTTCCACGGCCCGCGCGGCACCGCCGAAGCGAGCGGTCTGGCGCTGACCGCGCAGAATGGCGGCACGCTGGCCGGGTCGGATGTGGCCTATGGGCAGAAGTGGGATTCGGAGTGGAGCAAGCAGCATCCTCATCTGATGACTTTCCCCTTCCTGTACGATGTCTATCGTGCCCGGCCGACGGGCCCGTGGAGTGTTCGCTGGGACCTGGAGAACTACCCCGCTATCCATCTGCGGATGCACTCACTGCAACCGGCCACTGCCGAGGTCGCCCTGGCCAAGGGCAAACCGCCGGGCGGTGGCAAGCCCTATGAGCTGCAGTGGGTAGTGCAGCATAACAAGGGCAACGAGCCGCTGACAACGCAGTTTGTCGAGGTCTTGGAGGCGTACGAGGGTCAGCCGCTGATCTCGCAAGTGCGCCGCCTCGAGGTGAAGACCGCGGACGCGAGTGGCCAGGCGCCAGTCGCTTTTCAGGTCATCTGCGGCAACCGGGCCGATACCATCATCCATTGCCAGAATCCCGACATGCCCGTCACGACTGCCAACGGGGTGACGATGCGGGGCTCCTTCGGCATCTGGTCTGAAGAAGGGGGGCAAGTGAGGCGCGTATTCCTGACCAACGGCACGCGCATCGCCAAGGGCGACAAGGAGTACAGCCTGCCTGCTGCTGCCTGGAGCGGCAAGATAGCCTCGGCCAACTTCGAGCAGTTCAAGGTCATCGTCGCGGCGAAGCATGATACCCCGGAGGCTCTGGTGGGCCGGTATGCGCGGATCACCAACGAATATGGAAATGACACCGCACATCTTATCCTCGCAGCACGAACCGCAGGCGATGGAGCAGAACTGGCCCTGGAACTGGACCCGCGGATAGGCGAGGGACCCGTCGGGGAGATCAACGATGATGGCGTCACTTCGGCCGTGAAACTGCCGTTCGGCACCGGTCTCTACTACACGGGCAAGACGCTGTGCAATGAGGACAACTCGGCGACCTACAAGCTGAACGGAGTGAAGGAAGCGCGGGCGCACATCAGCAAGCAGGCACACGCCGTGGTTGACAAGGATGCTCTCACCCGTGAGTTCGTGGACAAAGAGGGCGATGGCACGACGCGCTTCCTCATCTATGACTATGGGCCGGGCGACACGCTCACCGTGCCCAATCTCATATCCATTGACAACGCTGGGAAGTAGCGACGCAACCGCCATGGTCGTTTGAGAAGGAGAAGCCGATGAGCACGATGCTTGCCGCCGTACTGCACGATTTCAACCAGCTTGAGCTTGAGCACGTGCCGGTGCCAGAGCCGCAAAGCCTCGGCGAGATCATCGTCCGGATCAAGGCCTGCGGCATCTGTGCCACCGACTACAAGGCGATTAGGGGCATTCGGCGCAATGTGCAGTTCCCCTGCATCGTCGGACACGAGCCGAGCGGGGTTGTGGCGGAGATCGGCCCCGGTGTCAGCCATTTCCGGGTCGGGGACGAGGTCATCATCCAGCCCTCCGGAAGCTGCGGCTTCTGCGAGCACTGCCGCACCGGCAATTCCCACTATTGCGAACACGCCTATACGACCGGCGGCGACGGTCCGGAAGATACGCGCCCGGGAGCATTCGCCGAGTACATGCTGGCCGAGGAGCAGACACTGTTCCACAAGCCTGCCGCTCTCTCCTTCGATGCGGCTGCCCTCACCGAGCCGCTCTCCGGCGCCTGGAAGGGCGTCATCCAGTACAGCAATATGCAACTGGGCGACGATGTGGTAATCATCGGCGTGGGCAGCATCGGGCTTCTCTGCATGATGGTCGCCAGGGCCGCCGGAGCAGGGCGTCTCATCGCCATAGACACCAGCGACTACGCGCTGGAGAATGCCTTGAAGCTGGGCGCGACTCATGCCATCAATCCGGCCACAGAAGATGCCCGGGCCCGCGTCTATGAAATCATCCCGGGCGGGCCGGACCTCGTCCTCGAGGCGGCCGGGCCTATCGAAGCCGTCGAGTTGATGGTCGAGTTGCGGCGGCGTGGCACCAACTGGAATGTCTTCGGCATCACCACGCATGAGACCTTCGAACTCGACGGCGGCCTGACGCACTTCCTCGAGGGCCGCATGGACGCCAGCTTCGGCACGACGCCGCTGGCGATGTCAAGAGCCATCCGCCTCATGGAAGCCGGGCTGATTGATACCGAGCAGGTCATCTCTCACCGCTTCCCGCTGTCGGAGATCCATCAGGCTATCGAGGTGATGGGCCGGCCCGACCGCAACAAGGTAATCATCAATCCATGAGCGCGAGTATCCCGCCCTGAAAGGACGTTGTGCGATGATTGTCAAACCGAAGCTTGATACGAAGCTTGAATGGTTCCCTGAGGCCCGTTTCGGAATGTTTGTCCACTTCGGAGTCTATGCCCTGCTCGGCCGCGGCGAGTGGGTGCAGTATCACGAGAATATCCCCCGCGAGGAATATGAGAAGCTCGCCCGCCGCTTCAATCCCAAGCGCTTCGACGCAGATGAATGGGTCAGCACGGCCCGGCGCGCAGGCTGCCGCTATATCACCGTCACCGCCAAGCACCACGACGGCTTCTGCCTCTTTGACTCCAGGCTCACCGACTACAAGATCACGAACACACCATTCAAGCGCGACCTCATCGGCGAGCTGATAGACGCCTGCCAGCGTGACGGGATGCGCATCATCCTTTACTACTCCCAGCCCGACTGGCATCATCCGAATTACGTGCACCGCAAGGGCACCTTCAAGGACCTCGATTACACGCGGCCCGAGGATGATCCCGACTGGCCCAGATTTCTCGCCTACGACAGCGGCCAGGGCGAGGAGCTGTGCACGAATTACGGTCGCATTGACGGCTTCTTCTTCGACGGGGGCCAGCGGACGGAGAAGCAATGGGGCGGGCGGCGCGTCTATGA
>JAUWOG010000630.1 GCA_030612305.1 Armatimonadota bacterium
GACTCTGCCATGGACGGAGTGCGTCTGGTTCTATGTGTGCGTGTCCGCCGTCATCTCGGTCTGTGTGTTCGTCATCGGGGTTCGCGTCTGGCGCAAGTACGAATGGCAGCTTCCGGAGCTGATGTAAATGGGCGAAACACAATACCTGCTCGAAGTGGAGGACCTGCGGAAGCGTTTCCACGTGCGGCATGAGGGCCGCACCAGCATCAAGCAGATGGTGGTGCGGATGCTCCGGCCGTACCCGCACGAGCCTTTCTGGGCGCTGAGGGGCGTCAGTCTGCGCGTCCGTGGCGGAGAGATCGTCGGCCTCGTCGGCGCCAATGGCTCCGGCAAGAGCACGCTGCTGCGCGTCATCGCCGGCATTTATGTCCCGACCGAGGGCCACGTCACCGTCAGCGGCCATGTCGGCTCTCTCTTCGAACTGGAGGCCGGATTCAACGTCGAGCTGACCGGCTTCGAGAACATTTTCCTCAGCGGTCTGCTCATGGGCTACAAGCGCGACGAAATCACCGAGGCTCTCCCATACATGCGAGAGACATCGGAGCTTTTGCAGTTCCTCGATGTGCCGGTGAAGCTCTACTCATCGGGGATGAAATTCCGTCTGGGGTTCGCGATAGCGCTCGCCTTCAATCCGCAGATACTCCTTGTGGACGAGGTGATGGCCGCGGCGGACGAAACCTTCCAGCGTTTTGTCTATCGCGCCCTCGAGGAAGCCCGCGACAGGGGTTCCGCAATCATGATCGTATCCCACGAAATGGATGCGGTGCGCCGCCACTGCGACCGTGTCATCTGGCTCTCGCAGGGAGAGATCCTCGCAGACGGACCGACCGACGAGGTCCTGGAAATGTACCTCAGCGACGTCGCACCCGGCTAGGCCCGGGACACCTGGACGCAGAATGCCAACGCCACTTCAGGAGTGCGCTTGCATTGGACACGCAGCCGGGCAATCGCGCCATCCGCACGCTATGGCTCATCATCGCCGGCTATCTTCTGTGCGCCGGTGTTGCGGGCTGGATGATGCCCTGGTCGAGCGATGACACGCGGTGGCCGCAGTATCTGCGCAGCAGGTACACGCCGCCCGACGAGTACGCCCATCTGGCATACGTCAAGTATCTCTTCGCCCACCAGGCCCTCCCCATCTTTGACGACCCCACTGGCAACTACGAGGCCCACCAGCCGCCGCTGTACTATGCTACCTGCCTGCCGGCATACGCGCTCGGGACCGCGCTGGCGGACGACCTCGGCCTCGATGACCCTGAGACAGGCGGCCTGCTGCTCATACGCATATGGTCAATCCTCATCGGCGGCGCGGTCATCTGGGCCGTGTATGCCCTGGGCCTCCGTCTCTTCGCCAATGACCATCGCAAGGCGCTGATGGCGGCCGGCTTCGCCGCGTTTCTCCCCATGCACCTGGTCAATCTCTCCGGCATCACCAACGACGGCCTGGCCGAGCTGATGGTGCTGCTCGCCATCATCTCGGCCTGCGAGTTCGTCGTGCGACCATCGGACCGGACGACGCTCATCATGGGGATATGCGTCGGCCTGGCGATGCTGGTCAAGTCCAACTCATTGTTCCTGCTGCTCGTGGGAATTACCGCAGCACTGCTCGCCACACGCGAGTGGAAAGCCGAGTCATTGCGCCTGAAGCTGACTGGACGCTACGTGGCGCTCTTCCTCGCCACAACATTCTTCCTCTGCGGCTGGTGGTGGATCCGCAACCAGGTGCTGTACGGCGACCCGCTGGCTCAGAAGGTCTTCATCGAGCTTTTCAGCGTTGACCGCGCCACGCCGGAATGGTTCTTCGAGCGCGGCATTTCCGGCATCGGCTATCTCCAGATGATCCTCTTCGGCACCGCCTTGAGCTTCTGGGGTGTGTTCGGACAGGCCAATGTGTACATGCCCGAGTTCTTCTATCTCCTGGGATGGGCCTTCACCCTCGCGGTGGCCGCAGGGCTTATCAGGGCGACACGATCCAGGACGAGATTCTGGGATGCTGCCGCACCGTGCTGGGTGCTGGCGATCCTGAGCCTCGCCTTCGTGCTCGCCTTCTACCTGCGCTTCAACATGATCTTCTATCAGGTGCAGGCGCGGTATCTCTTCACAGCTATCGGCCCGCTCGCGGCGCTCTTCGTGGCGGGATGGTCGGGACTCTGGTTCCCTCCGCGTACCGAGGAGCCGCGACTGGCTCCTGCCTCGCGGCGCGTGTTGTGGTGGGCGCTCCTGGCATTGCTGCTCGTCGTTGCGCTGTACCATCTTCGCTCCGGAGCCCCCTGCCTCGGATTGCCGTTTGTCGGCGCTTGAGGTCCCAGCGGCCACCCGCATTCAGCGGAGGGAATAGAAAAAAGCCCGGCTATCACGCCGGGCTTGGTT
>JAUWOG010000017.1 GCA_030612305.1 Armatimonadota bacterium
GAGGGGAAGGCTCCACCTGGCACGAGGCAGATGATCTTTCGGATCAGCTACGGCCGCTGCGCGGGGACGATGTGGTTCGACGATGCAGCTCTGATACAGGTGGACCCGCCGCGTGTGAAGGAAGAGCAGCCGGAGTGGGAATTCACCATCGCAGGGGAGCCGCTGACGGGGGTCTTCACCGTCCACGCGCCAGCGGAGAACCGCAAGGATGTGGTGAGCTGCGACTTCAGCGGCAAGGAGGAAGCCGAGCCCGTTGCGCTGCGGAGGAGTCGGGACGGCAAGGAGTTGATTGATACGCGGGTGCCGGGGAAGTGAGAGGGGGCCAGCGAATGGCAGGCAAAAGGAGACACCGCAATCACGCGAAATGGCAATTGTCCCGTTTTCCCTGGGGACACACAACTCCCGGTACTGCGCCCTTCTTCAAGATTCCTTCCGTCCCCCGTTGTCCTATTTCAGGATGTGGTATGTGGTGGTGCTGGCGCCGGATACGGCACAAAGCAGCCAAACATCTGCAATACCATCACTTGGAGGCAGTTCATGCGTGTCTCAATTCGTATCTGCTCGTCGGGGTTCTCCGCATCAACATTCCCATGGTTAATGTCGTTGCGAATCTGATAGAGGCGATCGTGCTCATCCTCCAGATCGAAGCACTCCCTGGCGTATTTGCTTGCCAGATCGGAGAAGGGCGCAAGCCGAAAGCATACCTCCAGAGCGTGCCTAGCCTTTCGGACAAATCCAGGATCCACGATCTCATGGTAGCATCTCTGGATGTCTGCGACGGTCGGCCTGCCTGAGCACTGCGCCATGAACTGATTGACGAGTTTCTGCTTGTCTGTTCTTGAGGGCCGTATTGGCGGCCCAGCAATACTGATAGTCGCTTCAACAAGGCACTCGAATGCATTCCAGTAGGCAGCGTACATTCGCAGCAGGTCGGCACGGTAGTCCTCGAAGAGCGACTCTCGTGCTTTGCGGACCCAATACAGCGCCGCATCCACCTTGGTCCTGAGCTCCTGAGGCAGCTGCAGAATTCCCTCAACGAGGCTGGGCAAGCGATCATTGTCAAGGACGCCTACGATGCCAGTGGGGATGCCATGTGTAATTTGACACCACCATCCGCACGCACTATTCCCCCATGTAGCGAGGGCCCAGGCGCCAAGTAATACGTTGACTCGACGTGATGCGTCAATCACTGCGTCAAGGTTTTTCTCGTCGATCGTGACGGTAGCCTTTAGGACACAGAGCGCCGAACGGATGATAGTATTCTCTAGTTTCTCCGGAGAAATTGTTATGCCCAGCGATTCGATGTGCATCTCTTCCTCGGGAGGGTCAAAATCACCATAGATAAATATCTGCAGGTTGTCACCCCAACGACTAGGCCACTCACGAATTCGGAGTTCGAGCATTGCTCTACTGTAAGCTTCCCACCAGTCCGCACCCCCGTTATGCAACTCATGGGCCAGTTCCAGGAGTAGGTCCGAATCTGTATGATTGCCGGGTGGCTGCTTAGCCTGCTTGGGCATCATAGTTTGCCTCCTAACGACTCGCGCTGCAAGACTACGTCATCAGCATGTGGGGCGTGAAGCTGCGGTAAATTGAGGTACACCTCAGATGGCTTTCTGGGTTGAGCGATCCCATGCTGGCTCCTATCGCGACGCTATGCTGGCGCCCTGCTGGGACAGTTCGACCTTGCAGCTCTCTCCTCCTCCGTAGCATCTGTTCCGCGCGAAGCTCAGGCCGAGCCACACGTTGGTGAGTAATGCGGGGGTGGTGCGTGACAAGTTGCGGCAGCGAAGAGGCGGATGATGCGAGCTACGGAGGAGCCGGTCCTCAGGGCCGGCTTCTCTGCATCTGGGGGATGTGCTCGGGGGTGCCGTTGCGGGTGGAGAGGATGACGAGGGCGGCGCCGACGAGAACGGCGGTCAGGCCGCTGAGCTGGCTGTGGCTGATCTCGGCGCCGAGCCAGAAGTGGTCGCCGAGTATCGCGACCACGGGGGCGATGAGCGAGAGTATGCGACAGGACCAGAGCGGGATGCGCTTCATCGAGTAGTAGTAGAGCAACAACGCGGACAGGAACATCAAGCCGAGTGCGACAGCTTCGATGGCGATGCGAGGTGTGGCGAGGGCGGCTATGGTCTCGCCCATGCGGCCGGTCGCCAACAGAATGGCGGAGAAGACGATGGTCTGGCAGATGCAGCTTGCGGCGGTGGGCAAGTCGCTGGGTATCCTGTTGAACTGCAGCTTGATGATGATGGCGTTGGTTGCAGTGAGGAGGGCTGCAGTGAGAAGCGCGGCCATGCCGAGATGGCTGAAGCTGATCTGGCCGAATGAAATGCCCATCGCCTGCAGCGCCCCGAGCAGCAGCACGACAGTGCCAAGCCAGCCGACGAGCGACACGCGGCTCTTGAGTATCACGTGGCTGAGGACGAATACGATGGCGAGTTCGAACCGGACGACGAGGGCGGCGGTGGTGGCGCTGGTGAGATGTGTCCCGACATTGCGCGTGTAGAAGATGACGGAGGCGAAGAGCGCGAAGAGTGTCAGCCAGCCGATGGGAGCATGTTCCGGAATGAGCCGCCGGCCATGCCGCCGCGAGGGATAGATGATGAGGATGGCGATGAGTGCCGGCACGATCATGAGCCAGTTGGCCTGCAGCGGCGAGACCCGGGTCATGAGGTCTTTCTGCACCGGCCACATAGCGCCGCTGCATATCGCGGAGGCTATGATGGCGGCGTAGCCCTTGAGATGCCGGCTGCGCTGCAGATGGTCAGGCTGCATTTTGGCTGCCTCGCCGGTAGATCCTGATGGCTGCCGGGGGGCCGCCCGGGCAGTTGTATTCGCAGAGACCGCAGCCGACGCAGATGTCGGGATGGACAACCGGCCGCAACTGTCCGCTGCCGTCGGTGTCTTCTGCGGTGATGGCATTGTATGGACAAACGCCTTCGCATATCAGGCAGAGAGTGTAGGCATCGCCGGTCTGCCATGAGAGGCAAGTTGCGGTATCAATGCGTGCCTCGGCGATGCGGATGTCTGATTTCTCCTCGATGGTGAAGGGACGGAGAGCGCCACTGGGGCAGACCAGGCCGCAGGCATTGCAGGACTGCTCGCACCAGCCGGCGGTCGCGGCGATGATCGGCGTGTAGAAGCCGTCAATCCCGCTCTGGCGGAGCGCTGGCTGGATGACGTTGGTGGGACACGCCTTCATGCACTCGCCGCAGCGCAGACACTGCGTCCGGAACTCGTCTTCGGTCATCATCCGCGCGACCTTGCCGGCGCTGTCACGCACTATCGCGCCCGGAGGTCTGATAAGCAAAGGGTTGCGGGCGGGTGTGAGTCTGCGGCCTGCGAACGGGACTCTGGCGATGAGGCCGTAGAGCAGCCCGGCACCGGCGGCTGCAAGTAGTCGGCGACGGGTAACGTCAATGCCAGTGTCCAGCCCCTGGGAGGCTGTTGTGAGGCCGATGCGGGTGATGCCGGGCTGCGGGCAGGAGAGGCAATCGTAGCAGAGGATGCACTCGGGGGTGCGCGTGCAATGGGGCGCGCCTGCGGGTATGGCGCGCATCTTACAGTCGCTGATGCAGGCGCTGCACTGCTTGCATGAGGCCGAGACATGGCGGCGCCAGAGGCCGAACCTGCCGACGAAGGCGAGCAGTGCGCCGAGCGGGCAGATATTGCGGCACCAGTAGCGGCGGCTGACGAAGCCCAGCACCAGAGCGAGGATGAACGGGGCCGTCAACGGCCAGGCGAATGTGAAGCTGCGTGAGGGCACCCACTGGAGGTTGAGCCGAGAACTGAGGGCTGCCAGGGGGCCGGTTTCATGGGCGACCAGCCAGTTCTGGAGGCTGAGCAGAGCGGGATCAAAGGCAGTGGCAAAGGCGCGCGTGGTCAAGGGAATGGGGTCGAGAAAGCAGGCTGCCTGGACGCCGAAGAGGGCTGCGACAAGGAGTGCGGCCAGCAGGTAGTACTTCAGGTGCGGCCAGTGGGCTCGGCGACTGTCGCTCTTCCGCACAGGCCGGACCAGCGCACGGTGGAAGACGTCAATGCACGTGCCGAGAGGACATATCCAGCCGCAGAAGAAGCGGCCGAGGAGGGCCGTGAGTACGAGCAGGATGAGGGCAGGGAAGAAGAGGTAGAGCATGTTGCCTGCGGCCGCGAAGTGAGGCAGCGCGAGGAGGGTGAGGAGCCCTGCGAGGGGGTCGGCGCGGAGGAAGACGCTGACGTCAACGGAGGTGGCGGTCGGTGACTGTGCGGCTCGAAGAAGGAGCACAAAGGCGGCCAGGAAGATGACCTGGCACGCCCGGCGGAGCATTCGTTTCCAGTTCATCGGTTCACCGCGTCGGGGCTCAGGCGGGTTCTATCTCCTCACGCTTGATGACGAGGACGGGAGCGTCGGCGCGGCGGACGACGCGCTCAGAGACGCTTCCCCAGGAGGGGCCGTAGTCGATGGTGCGTCCGCGCGAGCCGATGGCGATGCACGACACATCCAGCTCGAGGGCAGTTCTGATGATGCTCTGCTCGGGCACTGCCAGTCTGATCCGGTGGTCAGCTTCGATCCCCTTGGCGGCAAGGCTCTGCGCCATGCCTTCGAGACGCTGCTCGTCGGTGGCGTCGAATTCGGGCAGGCGGTCCATCAGATGCGGATCGAGCCGAGTGGCGTCCTGGATGTGGAGAAGCGTGACACGCCTGAGCCGGCTGTCGGCCAGACCGAGTAACTCGTCGAACGCATTGAGCGAGAAATCCGAGACGTCGGTGGGGAAGAGAACATGCTCGAGGAGCGGCCGCCGAAGTCCGGCGACGACGTGCTGCAGGTCGGGGGTCAGGTGTACGACGAGGATACTGCCCCGTGCGTATCTGATGATCTCGAGTACGGTGCTGCCGAGGAACAGCTCCTGACGTGGCACACCGACAAAAGCGCCGACGGCAATGGTATCGGCCGCGGATTCTGTTGCCGCCTGTATGATCTGCTGAGCGGGAATGCCGATACGGACCTCTGCGCGGAGGGGGATGCTGGTGTGCTGGGCGGCATCTGCCACGCGTCTGTTGAGTTTGTCGCGGGCGCGGTTGGCGAGTGCCTGATCCCGAGCCGGCGTGGAAAGCACCGACTCGACGCAATGCACGATCACTATTTCAGATACGCCGGAATAGTCAATGAGACTGAGCAAGTGGTCAACAGCGAAGTCGGGCCTCGAGATGGCGACGGCAAGGCGGTCCAACATCTAGCGGTTGCCTCCAACTGTGTGGGTTGAATGTCTGGTCCTGTGCCTGTATTATACAGCAACTTTCATTTCAACGCTATTTTCCGCGCGGACAGACAGGTCTAAGGGGCACGGACATCGAATCTTAGTCTCAGCACAGTATCGCCGGGAGTCGTCGCACCCGCCAAAGCGCCATGGGGAGGAGCTGATGACACAGGGCTTCTCTGAAGAAGTTGCACAGCGGTATGACAGGTGGTATCAGACGCCGTTCGGTCGCTGGGCCGACGGGCTCGAGAAGGCACTTGTGGCGGAATTGCTGGGTCCGCCACCGGCTGAGCCAGGCAAGCGCAGCATTCTCGATATCGGCTGCGGCACCGGGCAGTGGGAGTTGTGGCTCGCCGAGATGGGCTACGAGGTCACCGGGATAGACATATCCGAGAGCATGGTGGCAAAGGCGCGGGCGAAGCTGGGTGACAGGGCGAAGGTGGAGCTAATGTCGGCCACAGAGCTTGACTTTCCGGACAATAGCTTTGACCATGCACTGATGGTGACGCTGCTTGGCTTCGTAGATAAACCGGAGGTAGTGCTGGCCGAGGCGGTGCGCGTGGCCCGCAACAGTGTCATTGCGGGAGTAGTCAACGGGCAGAGCGTGTTGGGAATATGGTACAAGTTGAAGGGGATTTTGCGGAAGGCAGGCTATGGGCGGCCGCACTTCTACACGCCGGGGGAGTTGGCGCGATTAGTCCGGCAAGTGCTTGCTGCAAGCGGCAAGAGCGCCGAGATATCATGGCGCGGAGCCATCTGCCTGCGGCAGTTGTTGTGGCGGAAATCGGCGCGCTGCCCCTTTCGTGGCTTCATAGCGATGCGGGCGGATCTTGATGGGCATCAACTCACAGGGAGCGATGAGGATGCCGGATGAACTGAAGGATTACCTCAACAACGAGGACAGATGGCCTGCCGGGCTGTGGCCGGAGGCAGGCCCCGGGGATGAGCAACGCTGCCAGTACACGTTCACGAAGAATACCCACTGCGGGCTGCCGGTGTATGCTCACACGGAGAGCGGGGAGCCGCGGTGCATCATCCACTATGATGGACACCGGGAGCCGGAGGAGCTTCGGCGGCAGTTGCAGGCGATGACGGCCGGCGGCGCCCGGCTGTGGGATGCCAACCTCGAAGGAGCCGAGCTGCTGCGAGCCAACCTGCGCGGGATTCAACTGATGGACGCCAACCTGCGCAATGCGGCTCTCGTCTAGGCCGACCTGCGGGACGCGGACCTGACCGATGCCATTCTGGAGAATGCCGACCTGCGCTTTGCCGACCTGCGGGGGGCCGACCTGGGAGATGCCAGAGTGGAAGGAAATGCCGACCTGCGGCGCGCAGACCTTTCAGGTGCACGCTTGACGGGGGTTCAGTTTGATGGCCAGTGCAAACTGGGTTATGTGATCTGGGCAAAGGACGGCGGTCTGGAAATCCGTGAGGAGGAGGAGGCACACACAGCGCGGAACGCCGGCGACCAGCAGCAGGCCTGGATGCTGTTCAACGCGGCGGAGGGAGTCTACCGTCAGATCAAGCAGAGCTACCAGACTTCTGGTGACTACCGGTTGGCAGGCGAGTTCTTCGTCGAGGAGATGGAAGCGAAGCGGTCGCAGTTGGGCCTGTCCACAAGCGATCGTCCTCGTGCGCCCTGGCACCAGCGTGTGGGCTGGTGGCTGATGTACCACTCGTGCGGCTATGGCGAGCGGCCGTTGTGGTTGGTGGTTGCGGCGGGCCTGATGGTGCTCATCTTCGCCGCCATTCACGTCTTTACCGGATTCCGTGATACTTCGACCGATACCGTATTTGGCGCGGGCGCCGACTCATCAGTCCCACCAGGTCTCGTGCGTAGCTTCCAAATGGCGATGTATTTCAGTATCGTGACGTTCACCAGCCTGGGCTATGGCGACGTTCAGCCGATTACAAACATGGGCCGCATAGTTTGCAGCATTGAGGTTGTCCTGGGGGGGCTGGTCACCAGCCTCATACTCATCGCCATCATCCGCAAATGGAGTCGCTAGGTTCTGACTACGGCCGACAGCCGGGAGGAGAAATGCACATGGTGTCCAGGGTCGTCTTGTGTGCGGCGCTTGTCGCCGCGTTGTGTGTGACCGCAGTCGCCGCCGAGTTGCAGGCGACGGTGCCCAGCGGGGAGCTTGAGGTGCTGCTGCGCCCGGGATCATCCCGCGCACTGGTCAGGGACATCCGGAGCATAGAGTATTCGAGCGAGGAGAAGTCGGTGGTCTTCTCCTATGGCGCTGCTAAGGTCGTGGAGGAGACGATCCGCCTGCTGCCGCCGGAGGGGCTCACAGTGGCGCGGGCGTTCCGTCCGGCGGGCAAGACACACTGCCTGGTATGGAAGCTGGAAGGGCAGGCCCGGCCCGGCGCGCCGACGGTGCTCTCGTATGAGGTGGAGGGCCTCAAGTGGCGGACTTGCTATCGCCTCAAGTACGAGCCGGATCCGCAGACGGCCAACTGCGGACGCAGCAGTATCGAGGCTGATATCGAGATCACCAATGAGACGGGCCTGGATCTGATGAAAGCCGGCTTCGCGCTGAGGCTGGACGAGAGGGACGCGCTTGCGGACCTGTGCGTGCGCGGTAAGGAAGTCAACCTGGCGATGGGATGGACGAGGCGATGGCGGCTGGAGCGGCGCGGCGAACCGGAGTACGTAGTGGCAGACATCCCGACGCACGTCTGGCATATCTATGACCCGCGAGTGTACGCGAAGGACGTGCACAAGCTGCTGCTGTTGATGGCCCCGCCGGGGAGCCCTCAGCGCCTGTGGCTGGAGGGCCTCCCGGGAGGTGAGTTGGAGGTTTTCCTGGCCGGTGCGGGCGACGTGCCGAGTACGCTGCCTGATGTGGTGACAAGCTGGCGTGCCCAGGAGGGCCCCGCGGACCTGGGCGGCGTGGAAGCGAAATGCTGGCTGCAGCTTGACGCCGGCGTCGAGCGCGCGGTCCGCGTCGAGCCGACGATGCTGAGCGTGACCAAGGAGAAGGTCAACTTCGACCGGCTGGGCCGCGTCTGTGGGATGGACATAGTCGAGCGCCATCGTCTGGAGATCTTCAACCGCACTGCCGAGGACCTCAACATGGCGGTATTCCAGGAACTCCTGCCGAAATGGGAGCTAGAGGTGACACAGCCCGAGGCGGCGCGCAG
The DNA here is from genome assembly GCA_030612305.1 of Armatimonadota bacterium. GTDB lineage: Bacteria > Armatimonadota > Zipacnadia > Zipacnadales > UBA11051 > UBA11051. Next base: position 8,388 of record JAUWOG010000017.1, read on the forward strand.
CCAGGCGGATGATGAGGCGGAAGAGAAGAAGAACGCGCCACTGTGGTCGAGTGTGCTGGAGGCGCGCATGAGTGGCAGCGTCGAGTTTACCTTGACCAAACATCAGGGCAGCAATGAGTGACACGCGCGAAAATCGTAGGTGGTCACATCGTAGGTGTTTACATCGTAGCTGCATGTTTCGGAGGATGGGCAGATGAAGGTTGCTTTCGTCGGACTGAACCACTGGCACGCGCCGTTCTACATGGAGGGCATGACCAGGATCGGCTATCCCATCGCGGCAGTGGCCGATCCTGACCCGGAGATGCTTGAGTTCCGGGCAGAGGCGGGGAATTGTGACGCGCCGCGCTACACGGACTATGAGAAGATGCTCGACGAGGTGGAGCCGGACTTCATCTTCGCCCACGCGCCGCATGATGAGATGGTGGACCTTGCCGACTGGCTCGTCGAGCATGATCTGCCCTTCCACATGGAGAAGCCGATGGGGCTTTCGTGGAAGAGACTGGCCAAGGTCGCCGAGAAGGCCAACGCAAAGGGCCTGTGGAATGCGACGGCGCTGGTGAGCCGCCAGTACGGGATCATCCAGCGGCTGCGCGAGCTGGGGGATGAAATCGGGAAGGTCGGGCGATACTACTGTGCGCTGTTCGCGGGGCCGCCGGTGCGCTACCCGGAGTGGAAGTGCGAGTGGATGCTGCAGCCGGAGCGGACGGGCGCGGGGCCGCTGTGGAACTTCGGCGCGCACGTGATAGACCTCTTCCTCCTGCTCGGCAAGTCGCCCGTCGTCGAGGTGGAAGCGAACTGGACGCATCACATCCACAATCTGCCTGTCGAGGACCTGTGTACGATTCGGATGAGGAATGCCGACAACATCGTGGGTATCGGCGAGGTGAGCTACACGACACCGTCGGGCTATGAGCGCTTCTTCTCGCTCTCGACCGACAAGCTGCAGGTCTGCACGCAGACACTGGGACTGGGGACGATCAAGCGGTTCGACGGGAACGATGAGGAGATAGACGGAGCGAAGTTCGATGACGTCTATCCGCTGCAGACGAAGGACGTGCTGGAGCGCTTCGAGCGGGGCGAGGAGCCGCCCGCCGACATCAACGACATGGTCGCGACGCTGCGCATCATGGAGGCGGCAAAAGAGTCGGCACAGACGGGCAGGGCGGTGACGCTGCCGGAGGTCGCCGAAGCGTAGGTGACAGCAGCCGCATCCCTATGACCCGACCACCACGGGCCAGCCCTTCAAGATACCCGGCATCTACATCATGCCCCACCGCTCCGCATAGCTGACACTGACAGCCGCTGTGACGCATCGCACAAAGGATTCATCGCTACGCATGAGCAATTGAACGGGTGAGATACGAGTGTATCTCGCCCGTTTTCTATCTCTCAGCTACACTGAGGTACTTCATGAACTCCCAGCAGCGCGTGATGGCCGCACTCGACTTCCAACAGCCGGACTACATGCCCTTCGATACCAGCTTTTGGCCGGAGTGGGCTGAGATGTGGCACCAAGCGCATCCCGACTGCGACGATGTTGACCTCAACGACCACTATGGCGTTGACATCAAGATAGCCATCGGGGATGAGACGCCGTACATGACCAAGGCCGCCACGCTCCGCGAGGAAGACGGCTATGAGATCAAGCGCGACGGCTGGGGGCGGACTAACCGCGTCAGGCCCGGCGCCTACTTCATGCACCAGATTGACAACGCCTATGACGAGAGCGGGGAGTTGAAGTACGGGGAGTTCGACGCGCCGGACCTGCCGGAACGCTACGCCGGGCTCGATGCGGTCATGGATGACCTCAAGCAGCGCTATTGCGTATTCGCCAAGACCGGCGGGCCCTTCATCCGCACCTACTTCATGACCGGCGAAATCAACCTGCTGACGAACATGGCCGGCGACAAGGCACTCGCCAGGGAGCAGGTCATGCGCACCGCTCACCACCTCGCGGCCATCGGTGTCGAGCAGTTGCGCCGCTGGGACCTCTATGAGACGGGAGTGTGGATCTTCGACGACATGGCGGCCACGGACCTGCCGATGTTCAGCCCGAAGACCGCCGAAGAGATCCTGGCCCCGGCGTGGGGCTATATGGTGGATGCCTACAAGCAGGCCGGGGCGAAGAAAGTCATCATGCACTCCGACGGCAATATCGGCCCGCTGCTCGACCTCTTCATTGACCTGGGCTTCGATGGCATCAACCCGGTGGAGTACAAAGCCGGCCTCGATTGTGTGGAGCTGCGCGAGAAGTACGGCGACAAGCTGGCGCTGATCGGCGGACTCTCGAATGGGCTGATTCTCCCGCGTGGCAATCCCGAAGAAGTCAGAGACCACACCCTCCGGATGATGTCGGCAGGCAAAGAAGGCGGCATGGTCCTGGGCACGCACTCCATCGGCCCCGACATCTCCCTCGACACCTGGGAGCTGATCTGCCAGACGTACATGCAACACCGGGACTATCCGCTGAACCTGCCGCCAGGCTACTAAGAGGATGACGCATCATGTATCCCGCCATGAGCAACAAGAGCCTCGGCCTGATGATGCTCCTGGCCGCCTTCGTCACCTCCGGTGCGATGGGCGAGCAACTCAGCTTCGATGATGTCTATGGCTGCTACTGGAATGCGGACGGGCTGGTGCCGCTGACACTATCAGGGGCGGATGCGGTGCCTGCAGCAGACTCGATGAAGTCCAGAATGTCGAGTTCGATCTGGGGCCCATACTTCTCGGTTATCGCTTCCTGGAGTTCGACGAGTTCGTTCTCAGTGAGGCCGTGCCCCATCTCATCATAGGCCCATCCCTGGATCCTTGGCACCAGATAGCCGATCCCCACTTCGTCCTGTTTCAGGATTCTGCGCCGCGCCCTGGCTGTGTGCGGATCCTCGTTGGTGTCTCTCAGCTTGAACCCGCCATACATGAGCCAGTCTTCCAACTGGGACTTCGCAAAGCGCCATTCGCGCCCGACCTTGAACGCGGGTATTTCGCGAGCTCTGACCTTCTTCCGCAGTGTCTCGGGATGTATGCGCAGATACCTTGCGGCTTCTTCGGTTCTCATCAGTTTGGGCATTCGGAGAGTACCTCCCTTGGTAGCCTATCGCATGGTTTATCAGTGTTTATCACAGCGCAACGTTGCACAACACTGTATAGAATAGCACAAATGGGCCAAGCGGTCAAGCCCCAGTTGGATAGCCAAAAAGCACGTGATAGTAGTCTATGGCGAGGCCGTTTGCGTTAGGGAGCACAACTGAATTATACTGAGGGAAGCAGGCATACGACGAGCATACGTCGGGGGAGATACAATGCCGGAAGCATCCGGGCCAGACATAGCTGCCGACGTGCGGCAAGAATGCGCTCCGTACTACGACGCCTCTGGGATCACGCTGTACCATGGCGATTGCCTCGAGATACTGCCGCTGTTTGACGAAGAGATCTTCGACATGGTGTTTGCGGACCCGCCGTATCTGCTTTCGAATGATGGCATCACTTGCCACGCGGGCAAGATGGTGTCGGTGAACAAGGGCGAGTGGGACAAGTCCCAAGGCCTGGAGGCGGACCACGAATTCGTAATGGACTGGCTATCCGCGTGCCGTCGCGTCATGAAAAAGGATGCGACGATATGGGTCTCTGGGACCCAGCACATCATCTACTCCATCGGCTTTGCGATGCAGAAGCTGGGCTTCAAGATCCTCAATGACATCGTGTGGTACAAGATCAATCCCCCGCCGAACTTGAGTTGCCGATACTTCACGCACTCGACGGAGATCGTGCTGTGGGCAGCGAAGTCGGACAAGTCCAAGCACACCTTCAACTACGAAGAGATGAAGGCGACTTCCAACCCCCCGTTTGACGACGCAGGGAAGCAGATGAAGAGCACTTGGGCGATAAGGGCCCCGGGCAAGGACGAGAAGACGTTCGGCAAGCACCCGACGCAGAAGCCGGTTCGCTTGCTGAACCGCATCATACGAGCCTCGACGAATCCCGGCGACCTTATCCTTGACCCGTTCGTCGGCAGCGGCACGACCGCGATCTCGGCGTTGATGAACGAGCGGCAGTGCATCGGGATAGACGCGGATCAGGAATACCTCGCGAAGGCCGCTATGCGATTGGCCGAGAGGGGCGCACACCGGAAGTTCGCTGCTGAGACGTAGAGTGATTGGAGAGATCCAGGATGGTTGTCCCCCGCGACACAAGCACGGGCCGAGTACTTGAAGAGATGGTATTGCCAGCGCTGAAAAACGGAGGCTAT
>JAUWOG010000607.1 GCA_030612305.1 Armatimonadota bacterium
GATACCGGCGCTCATAGTGATAGCTGCGCTGGTGGCGTGGGTCTGGCAGGTGTGCATCGCGCTGCGTCCGGCGCTGCAGGATCGGGGCTTTCTCCGGCGCGCGGCACCCTTCGCGATAGTCGCCCTCCTTCTCGTCTGGGCCGCCCTTGCGCGCGCCTACAGGAGCGACGTCTTCCTGCCGATGCCGGGCTTCATGGCTCCGGCATTCCTGATGGGCATCCTTGGCACTGGCGCCGTCGCCCTCGCCACGATGGCATGGGCCGCGCTGGTCGCGGTCCTGCTCCAGATCATGTCTGCACCAGAGCGGGTGCAGGAGCAGGCGAAACTGCTCGCCATCACCACCGTCCTCGTGATCGTGACGATGTTTCTCACTGAGTTTGCGATTCCTCCGCTCGACGAAGCACACGCCGGAATGATCAGCCCCAGACGAGTCAGCTACACAACGCTCGACAAGGCACTCACGGACCTGGATGACGCGATGCTCGCCTTCCTCGAGGACCACGGCTGCTACCCGGCGAAGCTGGCGGACCTGACAGCCGCCGCGAGACCCGACCACGGCGTTGACGCCAGTGGCAACCGCGTGAAACTGGCCGGCACCTGGGTGCAGCCCTATCTCTCTGACCTGCCCATGGACCCACTGACCAGGAGCCGCGACACCTGGGTCTATGAGCCGACAGGTTCGCCGATGGTGGATTCCGGCGGCTATACCATCGTCATCACACAGAAGCAGCCCCTGTACCAGGAGATGCGCCAGCCCTTCTATCGGAGTTACGGGGAGTGGAGCGAGGGACCGCTGGACCAGCCCCTCCGCTACTATCCCGAGGCCGACTGAGCCGCGGTCGCATCTGCTCGTCGCAACCCTCCTCATACCGGCCCGCTTGCTGCAGATACCCCCGGCAAGAGCAGGCCATAGGCCTGGTCGTGGCTAATATCCCCCCTGCCGGCGAGAGTCGCCGGCAATATCCTGACGGAATAGAGGAGACCGACATGAGCAGCGTACCGCAGATGAAGTTCGACAGCTACTACAGCTACGATGAGGTGACTGAGTTCCTCAATGGTTGCGCCGAGGCGGTCGGGGACACGATGACCGTCGAGAGCATCGCCCAGAGCCCCGAGGGTCGCGAGGTCTGGCTGGCCACGGTGACCGACCCGGCGACCGGCGCTCCGGAAGACAAGCCGGCCTACTACGTGCAGGCCAATGTGCACGCCCGCGAGCTGGCCGGTACGACGGCAGCGCTCCGCTTCCTCCATACGCTGCTCACCGACGAGCAGGCCAAAGAGAGTCTCGGGGGCCTCACCGTCTATGTGGTGCCGAGGACGAATCCCGACGGCGCGGAATATGCGCTGACGCTCAATGGGCCGATCCGCTCGAAGAACGAAATCGTCGAGAAGAAGAACGGTCTCATCCAGCAGGACATCAACGGCGACGGGAAGATCACCAACATGCGCTGGGAGGACCCCGCCGGCCCGCTCACCGAAGACCCCGAGGACCCGCGCCTGATGGTCCCGCGCAGGCCCGATGACACCGGCCCCTTCTACCAGCAGGTCGGCGAGGGGATCATCCATGACTACGACGGCGGCAATATCGGCTCGAGCATGAAGGGCTTCGACTTCAACCGCCACTATCCGGCCAACTGGGACTTCGACACCGACGCCGCCGACTACCCGCTGCAGCATGACGAGATGCGGGGAATCGCGGAGTTCCTCCTGAGCCACCACAACATCTTCGGCGGCATAGACTTCCACTGCGGGACTCAGGCCGTGCTGCGCCCCTCGACGAAGCCCGACAGCGACATGAACCAGGGCGACCTGGGACTGATCCTGCAGATTGGCAAGCTCGGCACCCAGCACACCGGCTTCGACCTGATGAGTGCGCGCGACTACCGCGAGCCGTGGCAACAGCCGCTCGTGCTGCGCGGCAACTCCAACGATTTCGCCTACTTCGAACTAGGCATCTCGTGGTACGTCATCGAGTTGGGCAATGCCTACAGCTCAGCCGGCATCAGCGGCGAGGAGTACTTCAACGCTTCCACCGACACACGAGAGCGCGACTTCATGCGCCGCATCATGAATTTCCATGACGATAACCCCGGCCAGGCGTGGGCCTGGCAGGACTGGGAAGAATTCGACCACCCGCAACTCGGCAAGGTCGAAATCGGCGGGACGAGTTCCGGCAATATCCTGATGCCCTACCCGCCGCACATCGAGGACACCTCCGCCAAGACGACAGGCTTCCTGCTCGAGCACACGGTCTGGCATCCGCAGATCGCGCTGTCAGGTATCGAGGTCGAGGCAATCGCGGAAGGGGTCTATCGCGTGCGCGCGAAGGTGGCGAATGTCGGTCGCATGGGCACGAATGTGATGAGCACGGGGCTCAACGCACGGACGGCAGACCCGGTGCGAGTGACCATCGCCGGCCCGGACGAGGCTCAGGTCGTCTCGCGGCCACGAGGCTACGAACTCGCAGCCCTGGCAAGCGGTGCCTTCGAGCCGCTGGAGTGGTTCGTCACCGCCCCGTCCGGCCCCGCACTGACCATCACCGCCTCCCCCCCGCG
>JAUWOG010000270.1 GCA_030612305.1 Armatimonadota bacterium
ACGGCGTCTGTGTGCCGCTAGGCATACAGCAGCGCGACGAAGAAGAGCGCGTCACCGGAACCCGAACCATCGGCGTCCTCCACATCCTCAACAAGCGCTTCGAGCAGGAGTTCAACAGTGACGACCTCCGCCTCGCAGAGATGCTCGGCGATCAGGCCGCTGCCGTCATCTCAAATGCTCAACTCTACATTGCACTCACAGAGAAGAAAGAACGCCTCGAGGGCGCCTTCGAGAGCATCAACGCAGGCGTGATAGTCGTTGGCAGTACCGGTGATGTGCAGTTGCTCAACCCGGCCGCGCGCCGAATGCTCAGCCTCGAAGATGACAACGTCACCGGCAAGCAGATCGAGAGTATCATCAAGACCAAAGACATCCTCGACGTCTTCGACACCGCACTCGAAGCCGGAGAGGAAACCAGCACTGAGATCACCGGCCCGGGAGACGGACGCACATACCAGAGTCAGGTCACGCTGATGTCCGCCAAGGACGATGAGCTACCCTCAATAGTCGCTATCTTCAATGATGTCACTGAAATACGCCAGATCGAACGCATGAAGAGCACGTTCGTCTCCACCGTATCACACGAACTCCGCACCCCTCTGACATCCATCAAAGGATTCATCACCACTCTCATGGATGACAGCGAAGACATGTATGACCGCGGAACGCGCCAGGAGTTCTATGGAATCATCAACTCCGAGTGCGACCGGCTCACAACGCTTATCACTGACCTGCTCAACGTCTCGCGCATCGAGGCCGGACGGGGCATTGAACTCCATCTCGGCGAAGTGGATATGAACGACATCGTCAACAAAGTCATCGCCCTTCAGCAGGCTGCGAGGACGGACCACAACATCATCAATCAGCTCCCCGACGATCTCCCCCTTATCATAGCGGACCTCGACAAGGTCACCCAGATAGTGGAGAACATCATCAGCAATGCAGTGCGCTATTCGCCTGAGGGCGGCGACATCGTTATCACTGGCGAAGATGAGGACGATACAATCAGAATCAATGTCAGCGACCACGGGCTCGGAATCCCTGAAATCCACCGCGACAAGATCTTCGAGCGCTTCCACGTGATCGACGATGAGAGCGACCACGGAGCCGTCAAGGGCACAGGCATCGGCCTATATCTCGTCCAGCATCTTGCCCACGTCCACGGCGATAAGGCCTCCGTCTGGCTCGAACAGAGCGAGGTAGGTAAAGGTTCCACCTTCAGCTTCCGGCTGCCCAAGGAGCCGCAACCCGACTGAGGAGCCGAATAGAAGGCGAGGTCCCCCCGGTGCCCGGACGCTGCCCTTCAGCGGCACCCACCTGGCACCACTACCGTGTCCAGGCGAAAGACGCCTGTATCCACTCATCATCAAATGGCCTCCTGTTGCCCGGGGCCGTTTTTTCGCTGATAGCCGGCTCTTCACAACTCGCTGCCCTCCACGCGCGGCGCGGTGAATCGCCGAACGCGACGCACGCGAGCAATGGCGCAACTAGTGGCCCACGCCTTCTCAATACAGGGCTGCCGGGATGGGAATGCCAATGAAGATAGCGATAGGCTTCGATCATGGCGGTGTCGCCTTGCGCCCGGCTGTCCTCGAGGCATTGCGCGACCTCGGCCACGAGGTCCTTGATTTCGGCACTGACAGCCCTGACCCGGTGGACTACCCCGAGTACGCTCGCCGCGTGGCTGACGCGGTAGTCTCGGGCGAATGTGACCGGGGCATACTCGCCTGTGGCACAGGCCTCGGCATGTCTATCGCGGCCAACAAGGTCAAAGCATGTTACGCCGCCTTGCTCAGTGACTGCTACAGTGCTCGCATGGCGGGCGAGCACAACGCGGCCAACGTCGCATGTCTCGGAGGCCGCACCATAAACCCCGACCTCGCTAAAGCCATCGTCGAGGCGTATCTGGATACCGAGCCCGACTGCGCACAGCGACATCAACGGCGGCGTGAGCAGGTCTGCCGCATCGAAGACGACATGGTGCCTGACACGAGCACTTGACGGGAGCGTTGCATGTCACACAACGAACCGCAGAAACCACTATCGAATGGCCGTCCCTCCTGGGACGACTACTTCATGGAGATAACCAACGTCGTCGCGCGTCGTTCGACATGCCTGCGACGACACGTCGGGGCGCTTCTCGTCCGCGACCGCCGCATCCTCTCCACCGGCTACAACGGCCCGCCCAAGGGCCTGGCTCACTGCGGGGAACTTGGCGGCTGTTACCGCGAGAAGCTCCGAATCCCCTCCGGAGAGCGTCAGGAGATCTGCCGCGCAGTCCATGCCGAGCAGAACGCTATTGTACAGGCCGCGGTACACGGCGTCACGCTGGAGGATGTCACGTGTTACTGCACTGTCCAGCCCTGCGTAACGTGTGCCAAGATGCTCATCAATGCCAACGTTGTCCGTATTGTGTATGAGGGCGGCTATCCTGACGAGATGGCCCTCGGGATGCTCGCGGAAGCTGGCGTCGAACTCGTGCGATACCAGCCGCCCGAGAAGCGAGACAACCCATAGTGACGCAGCCTCTTTCCTACCTCTGCGCCCTGTCCGGGGCCATACTGATAGCTCTGGTGCTGACGCCGGTGATGATCCGGCTCGCCTCCCGCATCGGCGCAGTAGATGAACCCGAAGAGAGGCGGGTCCACGCAAAGGTCACTCCAACCGCTGGCGGCCTCGCCATTTTCATTGCCTTCTGGGTGCCCACTCTTCTCGTCAACTGGCCTCTGGACAGGGCCTTCGTCGGCATACTCATCGGCTCAGTCATCCTCCTGGCCATCTGTCTGATTGACGACATCGTCGGCCTCCCGCCGTTGCCCCGCCTCGGCGGACAGGTGCTCGTCGCCATATTCACCTACGCCTGGGGTGTGCAGATTGTCGGCTTGACCAACCCGCTCTCAGTCTTCGGCGAGTACCAATACCTCGCACTCGGATGGCTTTCGGGGCCCTTGACGGTCCTGTGGATTGTGCTCGTCGTCAACGCGATGAACTGGCTCGACGGCCTCGACGGCCTCGCGGCCGGCGTCAGCGCCATCGCTGCTCTGGCCCTCGCGTTCATGGCCTGGCAGGGCGATCTCGGCCTCGCCGCGATACCGATGTTGGCCCTCGCAGGCGCATGTCTGGGCTTCCTGCCATACAATTTCAACCCCGCGCGCATCTTCATGGGAGACACGGGTGCGATGTTCCTCGGCTACATGCTGGCCACACTCGCCGTTGCCGGGACCTTCAAGGTCCCCACCGTCATCGCCGTATTCGCACCCTTTCTGGTCCTTGGTGTCCCGATCTTCGACTCGATAAGCACGATTCTCAAGCGCCTTAGCCAGGGCCACTCAATCTACGCGGCTGACAAGCAGCACCTCCACCACCGCCTGTTGGCTCGCGGCCTGAGCACTCGCCAGGCCGTCTTGGTCATGTATGTTCTCAGCGCGGTACTCTGTCTGGTGGCGATAGCACTATGGATGAATTCGTGAGACCGCACGTATGCCTCGTGTACGGCACCCGCCCCGAGGCCATCAAGCTCGCCCCCGTGCATACCGAGTTGCGCGCCCGCGCCGCCACCTTCCGCACCACTGTCGTCGTCACCGCTCAGCACCGCCAACTCCTCGACCAGGTCCTCGCCGTCTTCGCCATCCAGCCCGATGTGGACCTCGACATCATGCAGCCCGGACAGACCCTCGCCCAGGTCACCTGCCGGGCCCTCGAAGCCCTCCAGGAGACACTGCGCGCCCTTGCGCCCGACATCGTCCTCGTACAGGGCGACACTACCACCGTCTTCGCCGGCGCACTGGCCGCCTTCTACGAGAAGATCGCCGTTGGCCATGTCGAGGCCGGCCGCCGCAGCGGAAACAAGTTCTCCCCCTATCCCGAGGAGATCAACCGCCGCATGACCGGCGTCCTGGCCGATCTGCATTTCGCGCCCACGCAACACGCAAAGCAGGCGCTGCTCGCCGAGAATGTCGCACCGGCCGGTATCTTCGTCACAGGCAACACAGTCATTGACGCTCTCCGCGCCATCGCAGATTCCTCGCGTGATCTCCCGGAACCCACGGCGCAGCTCCTCGACCGCGTGCCCGACAAGCTCTTACTCGTCACAGTCCATCGCCGCGAGAACCTCGGCGTCGGCCTCACGGCGATCTGCAGCGCGCTCGAGCGCATCGCCGCCGACTTCGAGGACATCACCATAATCTGGCCGCTGCACCCCAACCCGGCCGTACAGGACGCCGCCCGAGACCTCCTCGGTGGCAAGCAGCGCATTCTCCTCTGCGACCCGCTGGACTACTTCGAATTCGTGCCGCTGATGAGCCGCGCCGATCTCATCATCACCGACTCCGGCGGCATCCAGGAGGAAGCTTCCGCCCTCGGCATTCCCGTGCTCGTCACACGCGACACTACCGAGCGGCCCGAAGGTGTCGAAGCCGGTGTCGCCCGCCTCGTCGGCGTGGGGACCGAGGCCATCGTGCACAACGCCACGGAACTCCTCACCAATCCGTCGGCATACGCCCGCATGAGCCGCCAGGCATGTCCTTATGGCGACGGCATGGCTGCCGCACGCATCTGCGACGCCCTGGAATACCATTTCGACATCACCGACCAGCGCCCGCCCGATTTCGACGCCACGGAGAGTTGAGTGAGGCCCACAGAATCTGCCCGCAGCCCGCACGCACCCGGGCGCCGGATGCACCAAAGCGGAATACACGAACG
>JAUWOG010000216.1 GCA_030612305.1 Armatimonadota bacterium
GTAGCCGTCAGACCGCACATCGGGAACAGGTCGGGTCCGCAAATCTGCTCCGCCGCGTCCAGCAACCCGTCGTACATGGGTGATACCGCCCGATGTGCCTCATCCACGATCATGGCTCCCGCATCCTTGAGGATCGCTTTCAGGGCTGGGTCATCGGTCTTAATTCGGTTATAGAGTTGCTGGATGCTCGTAACTACGGCACCACCGCGTAGCTGATCATCAGGAATATCGCGCCCACCGAAAAAGCGATACACGCGCAAGGGACTGACGAACTCGTGCATCCCCCACATTTCCTCAATGCAGGCAATCGCCTGCTCGCACAACTCCTCGCTCTGGGCGATCCACACCAAGTACTTGCCGGTCGCGAAGCGAGGCCGCATCCAATCGATGAAGGCTTCAACGGCAACGCGCGTCTTGCCTCCGCCGGTAGGCAGTGTAACGACACACCGCGTCTGGACGCCGTCCCGTTGAAGCACTTCGAGCATCCGCTTCTTCAAGTCCTCTTGGAAGTCAGCCAGCTTGGGAGGAATTTGCAGGGGAAGCACGTCGTGGATGGTCGGCACTTTCGCTGCCTGGACGACGCCAGCGAAAATCGGGGGAAAGCCCAAGCTGGCAACGAAATCCCGGGTCCAATGCTTGCCGGAGGTCCACTTCTTCTCCGCCAAGGGCTTCCGCATGTGGGACGCGGACGAGATGTTCCTGTTCGCCACGGGATGCCGGTCGTAGAGGCCCTGTACCTTCTCGTCGGGGAGCTGTTCCAGAAGGTGTAAACGGAGCTTGCGCGTCAACTCTCGACTTCCTGCCAAGAGCGATGGCCCCTCTCGTTGTACCAGGAGACGGGCGACATCGAGTGCCGTCAACCGGCTGCCCCCCAATGACTGCAGAATATCATTCGCCTGATCGCGTTGCTTCGTATTGAAGAGCTGCCCAAGGAGCTGCGCGGAGACCTTGTACTTATTGACCAGCAAATCAGCCGCAACTTCGACTTCTTCGTCGGTCGGAAAGATGTGCATTGTGACTCCCTTCGGATCCACTAGCCGCGCGCGCGTTACCCTTCTCTAGCTCGCGCTACTGTCGCACAGAGCGTGGCCTCTGCTTCAGACATCCGCCCATGCGCCATCCGTGCATGACTTCTCGACCGCGGCCAGCACCTTCTGCACCTTCACACCGTCGCTGAAGTTCGGGTGCGGCGACTCGCCCTTGTCAATGCCGCAGAGCAGGTCATGGATGGTGTTGATGAAGCTGTGTTCATAGCCGATATTGTGACCGCCGGGCCAGAAGCGCGGGCCACCGTCGGGCAGGCCCTGGAACGGGTGGCAGTCGGCGTTCGCGATAATGGTCGTGAAGCCGGCCTCCTCGCAGGGGTCCTCCGCGTTGTAGTAGCCCAGTTCATTCATCCGCTCGAGGTTGAACCGGATGCTGCCCTTCGACCCGTTGATCTCGAAGCAGTTGGAGTTCTTGTGCCCCGGCGCGAAACGCGTCGCCTCGAACGTCCCGATCGCGCCGTTGGCAAACTCCGCCAGCGCGACCGTCGCATCATCCACCGTCACATCGCCCATCTCCTCCGAGCCGCCGCCACCGAGACCCCCGTCAGTGCTCGTCAGCTTCGGCCGCTGCTTGACGAACGTCTTCCACGCCCCGCTGACCCGCTCGATGGCGCCGGCCAGCCACAGCGCCAGGTCAATGCTATGCGCCATCAGATCCCCCCGCGACCCCGCACCGGCGCTCTCCTTGTCGCATCGCCAGAACAGCGGCGCCGACGGGTCCATCAGCCAGTCCTGCAGATACGTCGCCCGCCAGTGGTAGATCTCACCGACGAGCCCCGCATCAATCATCTCCTTCGCCAGCCACACCGCCGGAATCCGCCGGTAGTTATGACACAGCATGTGTACGACGCCGGCCTCCTCGACCGCCTTGAGCGCCGCTTCGGTCTCCGCAACGTTCATACCCAGCGGCTTCTCGCAGATGATATGCTTGCCGGCCTGCGCCGCCTTGAGCACCATCGGCACGTGCATGTTATTCGGCGTGTTGATGTCAATCAGCCCGATGTCGTCGCGGGCCAGCAGCTCCTCGAAATCATAGACAGCCTCTTCCCATCCGAGCTGATCTCTGACCCCATCCACTGCCTCTTTCGTCCGCCCGCAGATCGCTTTCATGACCGGCTTGACCGGCACCTCCGGGTAGAAGAACGGCACCTGCCGGTAGGCATTACTATGCGTCCGCCCCATGAAGCTGTACCCGACCATCCCTACTCCGATCTCTTCCATCGCCCTATTCCTCCCTTGCCGCGACGCCCTCCGCGGCCTGAAATCTTCTTTCGCCGCCCATTGCACTACTACCTATTCCCCGTCCTTCCGCAGTCCCCTCCTTTTTCCTCCCTCTCAGCCTTCCCGCATCTCCTCGCTTGAGGCCTGCAAAGGGTCAACAAAAAAACCCACCTTCTCAGGTGGGCTTCTCCACATTCGCTCTCTTCAGTCCCGCCGCTCAATTCTTCTTCGCGGTCATGTCCTCCGTGGGCGGTCGCGGCTTGTGATACGCCAGGTAGCCGGCAAGGATCTCGGACGTACCGAGCCGGCCGGCCAGGTTCGACAGCATCATCAGCTTCCCGCCCTGTAGCACCGCGACCCCGACATGCTGCGTCCCGCGCGGGCCGTATGTGAACGGCCAGACGAGGATGTCCCCGGGCCGCGCCAGACCATCCTGACGCAGCTCGTATCCCTTCCGAGGCAGCCCGTTTGCCCAGTTGGCGGCATCACCCAGGCCCCAACCCAGCGCCTCGGCCATCGTCCGCGCGCAGCGGTTCTTCACATGGCTGACCCGGCCGGTGCCCATCTTCTCCACGGCCCGCTTGATCTGCCCACTGGCCGGGTATGTCAGCACAAGCTGCTCGCCGAACATCGTTGTCGTCATGCCCTCGGTGAAGCTCTTGCGCCACTGCTTCAGACGCGTCAAACGCCCTTCAGCGCCATCAGAAGCCTGCGGCGAAGAGACAGTAGGCTCCAGTTGCGCCACCCGCATGTGGCCCACGAATTCACCCTCAGTCGGCACCTCCGTCGTGGCCAGGGCCGGACCGTATTCCGCCGGAGCTATCGGCATCATCGCATAGACGCTGTACGGGCCCGTATAGACCTCGGCGACGGTCTCTGTCACCGGCTGGAGTTGGCAGTCCTCTTCCTCAGCGCCGAGCGCCGCCGCACCTGCCAGCCACCGCAATGTCGCATACGCATCCGCACCGTAGTACCCTTTGATGCAGACCGCATAGATCTCCGCACGCAACGCCGCGCCGTCCTCGGTCGGTGTCAGGCTGTTGATCCAGCCCTCGAACCGCGCATCTGGATAATCATCAAACACAATCGCCACGGGACTGCCCTGGTGGTATGAGCCCAGGTACTCCGGCGACAGGTCCGCGTATATCCGCGCCCACTGCGTATTGGCCACCGTCAGCAGTTCCTGGCCCTCGGCGACCGTCTCGCCTTCCGGCACGAGTTGCTCGACGACGACTCCGCCCGTCGGTGCCTTGACCGTTTCCCATCTCGGGTCACCCAGCCGCGTCAGTGCCTGCGGCACGGGTGGCAGCGGCTCGCGCCGGGTCTGCCGCTCACGTGCTGCCAGCCGCCGGATATTTTCCATCAGTTCCAGTGCCCGCGAGTGCTGCTGCGGCCTCCCCGCCACCGTCGGGTTCGGGAATTGCGCCTCCGCCCCCGGCCGGGGCTTGACCTGCGGCTTCGCGCCTGTCTTGCGGCCTCCGGGCAGCTTCCGCTCGACGCGGCGCTTGACGATTGGCTCCCGTGCCTTGGCCGCCTCCGCCTTAGCCGCCGCCAGGGCCGCGCGCGCGGCAGCCATCTCCGCCTGCACGCTCACCTGCCGTTCCCGTAGCTCGGCCATCCGGCTTGCCAGTTCATCGCATTGCCGGCTCAGGTCCGCCGCCTCTGCCTCCAGCCGCTTGCACTTCTCCCGCGCCGGCAGCAACGCCTTCTTCGCCAGCATACCCTCCTCAAACAGCTTCTCTCGCGCGTCGAGGTCTGTCGAGGCCTGTTGCAGCTTCGAGTGCGCCGCTGCTAGCTCGACCTCCAGCGCCGCCTTCCGGCTCCCCATCTCCGGTAGCTGCGCCACCATCGCCGCGACCTCTGCCGCCTTCTGCTCTGCCGCCTCCACAGCCGCCTCCGGCTTCTTCAGGTCCGGGCCCGGCTTCCGCTCCACCTTGAAGGTCGTGTCATGCTTCTGCCGGGACAGCCCGCCCTGCTTCGGAGATGCTGCCGACTCAACGACCACCTCATTGACGGACGAACGTACCTGCGGCGGCTTGACCACCAGTGCCACGGACGCAGTCGGGGAGGGGAAGGCGGGGAGGCTGTGAGCCGGCTGCAGTATCGTGAGCGGCCGGTCCAGATAATGCTTCGCTGCCGCCTGTGCCTTCGCCAGGTCCGGCAGTATCCCGATATCATAGAGCCGCAGGAGCGGCCAGCCCGCGCTGAAAAAGCCTTGGCGCGGGTAGGTGTACTCGACGATCGCCGGCTCACCTGCGCGGATGGTGTAGCTCGAACCGAGCGCACCGCGCCGCTTCAGATACATGCGCGGGTCCACGGTGCCGCTGCCCACAATCAGCCGGCCCCGGGGGATCACCATCAACTCCTGCCGCTTGACCGGCTGCGGAGCCGGGAATAGCTTGCTGACGTCGTCGGCCTTCGCTGCGACGGCGTCTCCGCCCCAGTGCTTCGGCACCTGCATATTCTCGCTGAGGGCAAGCGCCGCCGTGCCCGTCGTGAGTATGCAGACGACAGCTAGTGCCGCTGCACACATACACACACGCACAATACCACCACCGGACACCGGCGTCCTGGTTATCTGTGCCTTTGTTCTGCTCATCTGCTTTTTAGTTAGACCATTATACTGCCAAAGCAGTTCATTTTGCAAATCCCGGTCTGCCGGACATCATCGAAAATCCTGCATGTCGTGTGCCGTCCGCCGTTGCCGTTGGCCTTTGCCGTTGCCCTACTCCACTAACCTGTAGGCCGAGCTTCCAGCTGGGCGCCGTTGGTCGTAAGGGAGGGGCTTGACAAAAGATGGGGTGACAAAAGAAGGGGTGGCTCGGCCTGAGCTTGATGCACTGCAGCAAGCTCACGTGGCGATTTAACAAACAGTTCATATTAAATAGACAGCATCAAACCCGACAAAGCCCTTAA
>JAUWOG010000668.1 GCA_030612305.1 Armatimonadota bacterium
TGGGTCTCGGGCGTCTGCGAGTTGCCGGAGGACGCCGGTGAGGTGACGCTTGCGGCGCAGGAAGTCGGTGGCGGAGAAGACATCTGAGCAGGTGATGTCGCTGCCGATCTTCCCGCATACGCCGTTTGAGGACCTCGACTACATCGCTTGGGCGATGAAGGACGCGGTAGCCGCGTTGCGATAGCCTGACCGCCGGAGCAGCAAACGAGATGATCTTCGAACCTGCGCCGCCCAATGATTTCGCCGAGTTCATCAACACATACTATGAGCGATGCCGCCGCGTGGTGCCAGAGATAGAAGCCATCGGGGGCAAGTGGGAATTCGAGGACCTGCTTCCGGGGATGAGTGACTTCGACTATCGTTTCATCTATGCCGACGGCATGACCGCAGCGGACTGGTGCCGGGCGGCCGATGCCGTGGGCGAAGTGCATCTGGAACTGTGCGTGTCGCAGCCGGACTGGGCGCGAAAGCTCGAGCACCTCCCCGGGGGCAATCTCACGTGGGAGGAGCTCTCCAATCCGACCGGCTATTGCCCGGAGTACAGGCAGTGGCACTTCTACCACACGGCTGCACCTGACCGCCTCAAGGATGTTGAAGACGGGTTTGCCGCACGCGGATGGAGCGAGGCCGATGAGCGCTATCACCTCGGCAAGTTCCTCGCCTACTACGGCCCGTACGACCGCGAGCTTAACCCGGCGATAAACCTGGGGTCGTACGAGAGCAAGTATCCGCTCCACAGCAGGCTGATGCACTACCTCCCGCCCCCCGTGCAGTCTGCCATATCCATCCTCCGGCAGGAGACGCTGGTCGGGAAGCTGGAGGCGTTGCGGCTGGCCTGCGACATGTTTCCCGAGACGAGTGTATTCGCTGAAGCGCTGGACATAATCGGCAGGCACTACGAGGTGGGAGCGCTCTACGAGGACCCGGCGCTGGCGCAACTCGAACAGCGGCTGCTTGAGGGGATACAGACAGTGGGCCGCCACCTGGCCGACGCGATCACCATTCTGCCTGACGCGGTGCGGACCGGGCCGGAGCAGTGGCGCGACGCGCTCAATGACCTGCCCGTTGACCTGGGCCGAACCGTCTTCGACAGCATCAAATGGGCGCGGCTGACAAAGGGGCGCTTCTACTTCTACGTCAATGCGCCCTCCTTCTTTGATACGACATGGCTCATTCAGAGCGAGCTGGACCGGTTGGGAGAGCTCTTCTTCCGCACACCGTTGTGCGCGTTCTGGGAGTTGACGACTGGAGAGAAGACTGACAATCCGGTGGAGATCGTGCCCAGGCTGGCCCCCGACATCCTCCCCCAGGAAGAGGTCGAGTGCGTGCTGACTGTTGTCAGTATTAGCACCGGCCGGCAGGAGGGAAATGCGCTGGAGCTGGCGCGGCAAGCAGTGGAGGTATTCAACGGCTTCTACCACGCGCTGCACAAGATAGCCGAGACAGCCCTCCAGACCTGAGGCATGCCGAGCGCCAGCAGGACGCAATACTCTATCTCGGGGCTTTTACGAGTTGCGCTGCTGCAGGGCCTGCGCGCGCACTTCATTCGCCTCCCGCCAGTAATCCTGCCGCCGGAGCAGGCCGAACTCATCAATCACGTCCTCGATGTCTAGACCCTCGCGCTCGCTGCCGATGGCGTACCGTGCCTCCTGAGTCACGTAGTCGAAGCTCAGGTCGGCCCCGTACTTCTCAAGCATCTCATCCATCTTGCCCCAGTTGTAATCCATGTGCAGCAGGCGGCGGTTGAGATTGATCCGGTGCGTGATGAGCGCTTCGTAGGTCGAGAGCTCAAGCTGCCTGCCGGTCAGATCAATAATCTGCCCCAGGTCGCTGCGGATCGCCGACACAACATAGTACCCACATTCGACGGCCCACCAGCGAAGCTGCAGACCCCCGCGATATGCCGAGCAGAAGAACACGACTTCGGCCCCATTCTCGCGCAGGCCCTCCATGATGTTGCGGAAATTCAGGTCGAAGCAGATCGCCATCCCTACGCGCCCGAACTCCGTCTCGAACACGCGGGCCTCATCGCCGGGCATGACCCCGCCTTCGCTCTCCCCCTTCGTTGGAGTCATCTTGTGGTACGAGCCGATGCCCTCGCCCGTGCG
>JAUWOG010000527.1 GCA_030612305.1 Armatimonadota bacterium
AGCGGGCGTGCCAGAGCAGTAAAGGCGGGATACTTGCCCTCGTAGAGCAGATTGGCGGCGATGGCGCGGGTGATGTAGTCGGTGTAGAATTCGTCCACCGCGTCAATGACGATGGACTCGACGGCGCCGACCTGCTCGCCCTTCTTTCTGATGCCCTCGTAGTCCTGCTCCTCGCCGACGTCCACGGCGACGGCGACGACGTCCACATCGTAGTTCTCAGAAATCCAGCGAATGGCGACGGAGGTGTCCAGGCCG
The DNA here is from genome assembly GCA_030612305.1 of Armatimonadota bacterium. Taxonomy (GTDB): domain Bacteria; phylum Armatimonadota; class Zipacnadia; order Zipacnadales; family UBA11051; genus UBA11051. The sequence goes on from JAUWOG010000527.1 coordinate 256, forward strand.
CCGGAATAAGCCAATACGCAGAGGTCCTTTGCCATTGTCATCATCTCCCTGCCGGTAGCGGATTTGCGGGTCGTGCGTGCCCGCAAACAAATGAGGCCCCCCGAGTGTCGGGCGGCATCGTATGTACACATGCCTTGCTGTGAGCTGCCCGTGTTGTGCTAACCGCGCCTGGCGCGGGGCATGGGGCAAGCCGTCAGATGTGGGCCTGTGTACAGTGTGAGCATCTTCATCTTCCCTTCGCTGGACAGTGTAGCATAGGGCGGCGGTGCGGGCAAGGGAGGAGGTGCCAGGGGCTCGGCAGGCGAAAATGCCAGCGGCGGCGAGGATGCACGTGTCAGCAGATGAGCAGTTGTGTCGGGAGGGATGGACGCTTGATTGTTGATTGCCATATTCATCTGTATGGGGAGCGGGAGAAGGTCGGGGAGAATGTTGATGAGCTGCTGGGCTATGCCGACCGGCTTGGGATTGATAAGCTGGTTGTCTGCCTGGGGCCGCAGCTCTGCCAGCAGCCGGATACCCGGCGGCTCGAAATGGATACGGAATATGTCCGGCAGGCGATGGATCATGCGCCGGAGCGGATCGAGGGCTTAGTCTATGGCAGCGGGAACCATGTCGAGAAAAGCCTGGAGCTGATGGAGCAGCATATCGCTAACGGGCCGATGCGCGGGGTGAAGCTGTGGGTGTGCCGGCGGTGCTGTGATGCGGCGCTCGACCCGATAGCGGCGTATGCGGGGGAGTTGATGGTACCGAGCTTGCAGCATACGTTTCTAAAGGCCGGCGGGAGTAAGCCCACTGAAGCGCGGCCATGTGATCTGGTGGAGCTGGCGCGGCGGCATCCACAGACGCAGTTCCTGGCGGCGCACTGTGGGGGGAACTGGCTGCATGGGATACGGACGATGGCATGCCAGTCGAACATTGCGGTAGATGTCAGCGGGGGCGAGCCGGAGGCCGGACAGACCGAATATCCGGTGAGATCGCTGGGGCCGGAGCGGGTGCTGTATGGCTCGGATGCGGCAGGTCGGAGCTTCGCCTCGCAACTGGGGAAGGTGGTCGGGGCGGAGATTTCTGACAACGACCGGAGCTTGATACTGTCTAAGAATGCAGTGAGGATATTCGGGATTCAGTGAGTGGCGGCGAGGCGACTTTTTGCAGATAGGCCTTTGCACGGGGAGGAAAATCTGGTATAACAAGGAAGAAGCGGGCGGCGCGGAGGGTGTCTGACCGCGCGTCCGCTGTTGGATATGGCAGGAATGGCCGGCCGCGCAGGTGATGCCGGCAGTGACATGTGTCAGGTGACAATCATTCACAGTACACGGGAGGGACCCAAAGTGCAGCGACTAACAGTTGTGATCACAGTGATGGTCGTAGTAGTGCTGCTCACAGCATCAGTAGCGACAGCGCAGGTAGCGCGGTACCGGGCATTGGGTGGCGCAGGCATTGCGCTGGCCGACGATGCGGGAGCGGCTTTGATGAACCCGGCGAATCTGGGCGTGCTGAATATCAGCTATGATGACCAGATGAAAGGGGATCGGGACTGGGAGTTCGAGGCGGCCGGGACGATGGAAGTGACCAACGTTCTGGATATGTGGTCAGCGAACTTTGCCGGCAGCCCGATAGGACGGTCATGGGGCGTCGGCGGAGCGTATGCCGAAGCGACACCGGGTCTCGCGGAGCATGAATGGTGGACGCTGGGGTTCGGCCTCAGCAACACGGAGGGGACATGGGCCGCCGGCGTCTCGGTCAGCGACTGGGACTACAGGGATCCGCAGATGAATGTGGACCAGAGATGGGTTGACCTGGGTGTGCTGTATCGTACCAAGGACGCCAACTGGGCCGTGACGGCCGAGGATATCGGCGACGAGAGAAACATCGGAACGATCTTCAATGCGGGCGTCGCGTGGATGTACGATGAGCAGTGGACCTTTGTGGCGGATATCCACGACATCACGGACGAGGCTGATACCGGATACGCCGTGGGTGCGGAGTTCACGCCTCAGTACTACTGGACATACCGCGCGGGGTTCTACCAGCGCGGCAACTTGGCCTGCGGTCTGGGCTACGAGCGGGACCGCTGGGGCCTTGATGCGGCGTGGATGGAGAACAACGGCGATGGCCAGGTGTTGGTGACCGGGTCGGTGAAGTTCTAGGCCTCACTGCCGCATGTGAAATGTCAGAAAGATGGCCCGTCGGGCATTATCCGCCAATGCCCGGGCGGGCCATTGTACTTTGGGTCGGCGGGTGAGAAGGGAAGAAGACGCGGTGAGGATACTCGGGCGATGATAATTGACTGCAATGCGCATCTGGGGTACTGGCCGTTTCGCGAGGTGAAGAACTCGCAGCCGGCGGAGTTCGTCGGCTTGATGGACCGCTGCGGAGTGACGCAGGCATGTGTCGCAGCGTTCCAGGGAGTGCTGTATAGTGATGTGCAGCCGGCGAATGACTGGCTCATCGAGGCGACCAGCGAGCAGCGCGAACGGCTGGTGCCACATGCCGTCATCAACCCCAATTTCCCGGAGTGGGAAAGCGACCTGCAACGGGCAGTGGAGGCAGGATGTGTGGGCGGGCGGCTCTACCCGAACTACCATTGCTATGAGGGCGGGGATGAGTGCGTCGGCGAGCTGATGGCGGCGGCAGATGAGTACGGCGTCACGGTGAGCGTCTATGTGCGGATGTATGACGAGCGGCTCCACCA
>JAUWOG010000072.1 GCA_030612305.1 Armatimonadota bacterium
CCTCCATGGCCTCGATGCTGTGGGCCAGATGATACTCAGACAGCTCAACCCCTCCCAGGTCCCCGCCGTTTCCCTTCTTCTCCAGCGACAGCTCGGACGCGACCTTCGAGAATTCCTCGCCTCGCCTGAGCCGCTCAGTCGCCACATACGCATCCTTTATCTCCGCGGTCACTATCTCGCAGACATGGACCTCTCCCGGGGCCGAGAACTCGGACTTATGCGCCTCGAAGTACGCCCGCGCGCCGTCCTCGATCATGGTGTCGCGGAACGCGTCCGTCAGGGCGTGCAGCAGCGCATTCCAGCTCATCTCCGCCCGGTACGCCTCCATGCTCAGCCCTTTGCGGCCGGCTGCACGGAGGCGCGGCAGTGCCTCGACCGTCGCCACGTACGCAGTCACATCATCAGGCGTCAGCGCCACATTCAGCTTCGCCGCCTCCTGCCGCATCAGCTCGCGGTCTATCAGCATCTTGAGCACCGGCCCGGGCAGGCTTTTCCCCCTTGCCTCGTCCAGGTGCGGCACTGTTATCATCGCCGAGTTCACCTGCGCCGCCGTGGGAGCAGGTGCAGCCGGTTCCGCTACCGGTGCCTGGGCCATCACCGCCGCCGCGCACGTCACCGCCGCCAGCACCGTCACCATCCTCAATACCACCATGAAGCGCTTCTCCAACCAGTTCACAATGCTTCCTCCGATCACGAAATGTCGGTGGGTGAAGCGTTGCAGCGAAACCAAACCTACAGTTCGCCACATCCCCGCGCGCACACCTCTATTGCCGGCCGCCTACTGCCCGACAATCCCGGATACATCAATCTCGTATATCTGCCGCTCGCCCTCGTGCATCGAGTCAAAGCACACCTTCGTCCCATCCCGGTTCCAGCGCGGGTGCAGGTCACAGCGTATCTCCCCCTGCAACTCCGGCGGCGAGTAGAACGCGCCGATATCCGTCCGCACTCCCGTCGCATTCTCATAGAGCAGCAACGTCCGCTCATGCCCCTCGCCCTGCGGGTAGGTATCCGTGAGGATGAACCGGCCGTCCGGTGAGTATGAGCAGTGGCCGTCACATGTCAGTACGTCCTCGCCGATGATCTCGACTTCGTCCGTCTGGTCGGTGAACACGAAGTAGTAATCGCCGATGTCGAACTGCGTCGCCCACGCCAGGATCTCATTCCCGCTCTTCCAGTCGAAATGCGAGGTCATGTTGTCCTTGTTCAGGAGATACAGTTCCGAGCCGTCCGGATTGGCCGTCAGCAGGCGCGTGTACCAGGTGCGGTGGCCGTCCGGCAATACATAGTGCCACCGGTGTAGGAACAGGAACCGCGAATCATCTGTCGAGAACTGCAGATGATTGAACCAGTGCTTCCCCTGCTCGATCGTCTCATCCGGCTCAATCGCCGCGGCTTGCGCAATCGAGATGATGAACTCCGCCTCCCCTGTCTCCAGATCCATCAAGTAGATGCCGTCTTCATCCGGGTGAAGATCATCGGCCCACGGATCGGGAATCCCGTTGTACCCATACCCCGGCCGGCAGGCGTGAATCCGCGAGAAGTTGACGGACACCGCCTGCTTCCCACTGCGGCTCACCGCATATATCGGACGCGGCAGCACCCAGATTTTCCCGCTATTGACATCATGGATGCGCGCCACATAGCGGTCGCCCTCGCGGATGTTGTAGATGATCTCGCGGTCGGGCGCACTCGGCATCCACTGCAGATGTGTGCTCTGCTGCCAGTTCCACGCATAGGTCTCTGCAAACGCGTCGAATTCCCCATCGCCTTCCAGATCCACGATGCCGATCCGTGCCGCATCATCCGGCTCCGGCGGCCGGTCCATGAAATCCGTCTCCATCGCCAGCAGATACCTGCCCGTCGCGTCATAGGGAAACTTGTCATAATACCCGAAATAGTGAAACTTCGGCCCCCGCGTCAGGGCCCGGCAATCCGGATACTCGCCTGCTGCCACGATTCGTCACTCCTCTTCGCGCGCTCTGCACTCAGCCTACTCCCACCATATGCGCCTCATTTCTCTATCGCCGCCGCCAATACCTACTTCGCCAAGCGGCTGATTCCGCTTTCTTTACATCCCCACCGCCGAGGGTCTATACTCCCTGCAGTTCCCACTGTCGCCCGGAGGATGGGCCTCCCGAGTCGCTTCGGAGAATGGAATGCAATCAGGCTATCGCACAATTGACCATACCGCCGACAAGGCCATCGAGGTCTGGGCTCCCGATTTGGGCCGGCTCATTCTCGAGGCCGCCCGGGGCCTTATTGCTCTCCTCGTCGAGCCCGACAGATTCACGCCCCAACGCCGCATTCAGATAGCGGTCGCCCCACGCGAGCCCGAGCTTCTCCTTCACGACGCACTCTCCGAAATACTCTACCTGACGGAAGACGAGGGCCTCATGCCGCTGGATGTCGAATTGCTGAACACTGACGGCGGCGGCGTGACCCTTGAGGTCGGCGTTGTGGACATGGACGCTGCGGCACCTCACGCCCTCGGCCTCCTCAAAGCGGTCACCTACCACAATCTGGACATCGAGTGCACCCCGACCGGCCTCCGCACCCAGATCGTCTTCGATACGTGACACCAGCAGTGTTGACGGCGGAGTTGGGCCAATGGAACCCGCTGATGGGCGGAAACCTGGCTTCCGCGCGTGGGCCGGACTCTTGCTTTTGCGTCCGCCAATTGATATTATTGGACACAGTAATCAGGCAATTGACCCCAAGACGCACGTGGGCAGAGCGTTGCGCTCTGTCTATTGTGTGCCGGAATGCAGAAGGTGGCGCTATCAAGGTTTGCATCACCGGGGCGGCGGGCATGCTCGGCAGCGCCGTTGCCAACTGTCCACCGCCGGACATCAACGCCGTGAGCCTGACACGGGCTGACGGTGATCTGACGGACCCGCAGGCCGCCCAGGCGCTTGTCGCAACCCACAGACCGGATGCGGTCATACACTGTGCTGCCTACACGGATGTTGACGGCTGCACTCGCGACGCCGAGCGAGCGTGGCAGAACAACGCACATGCCACACGACTGCTCGCTGCCGCCTGTGCCGCCAATAACGTCCGCCTCGTTGCGGTCAGTACCGAGTACGTTTTCTCCGGGACGAAGGGCGAGCCCTACGAAGTGGACGATGAGCCGGACCCCATCAACGCCTACGGGGAGAGCAAGCTGGAAGGCGAACGCGCCATTGCCGAGACGCTTGCTGACTACCTGATAGTGCGCACACAATGGCTGTTCGGCCCGGGCGGGGGGAGCTTCATCACTGCCATACTCGACCGCGCTCGGACCGGCGAGACACTCAAAATCGTCGCCGCGGAGACCGGCTCGCCGACCTACGCCTTGGACCTGGCCCCGGCTCTCTGGCTTGCAGTGGCCTCCGAATTGCAGGGCATCGTACACATCACCAACTCGGGCTGCTGCAGTCGGCTGCAACTGGCCCGCTGTGCACTACAGGCCGCCGGTCTCAGCCATGTACGGATCGAGACCGTGACGCCCGAGGAGTGGCCCAGCCCGACGGAGCGTCCGCAGCGGGCGGTTCTCAGCAACAGGCGTTGGCTGGAAGCCGGCCACACGCCGCTACGTTCCTGGGAGCAAGCCGTTGAGGACTTCGTAGTCACCTATCTTGCGAATCGATGAGGTTGACCGCAATGTCAGAAAGATGCGCTCGTGCACGTGCCCCGGTACGCATTGACTTCGCCGGCGGATGGACTGATGTCCCGCCCTTCTCTCAGGAAGTCGGCGGATTCGTTGTCAACGCCTGCATCAACCGCTACGCCTACGCCACTGCAGTGACCGCGGCGTCAGGGGATTTCGTTCTCGAGTCGGCAGACTACGGCACCTTCATCGAGGCCCACAGCATCCGCGACATGGAGTATGACGGAAATCTGGACCTTCTGAAGGCCGCCGTCCGGCGTAGCTCTTTCGACTCAGGCCTCTCCATCGTGACACGCTCGGAAGCCCCGCCGGGGTCCGGCACCGGCTCGAGTGCTTCAATGGGCGTCGCACTCGTCGGACTGCTCAACCATCTTCAGGACGGCCAGATGACGCGCCACGATATCGCCGCCCTCGCCAACAGCCTCGAGATCGAGGAACTGAAGGTGGCAGGCGGCAAACAGGACCAGTACGCGGCGGCGTGCGGCGGCATCTCATTCATGGAGTTCACTGGCCCACACGTCTCTGTCGAGACACTCTCGCTCTCCGACGCGTTCTTGCTGGATCTGGAGAAGCACCTGACACTCGTCTATACCGGCAAGTCTCGTCTGTCCGGTGACATCATCCAGCAGGTGATGGGCCCTTACGCGGCGGGCGACACCGGAATCAGCGATGCCCTCCACAACATCCACCAGTGTGGTCTGGACATGAAAGAGGCCCTTGCCGATGAGGACCTCGTCCGTATGGGCGAACTGATGACTGTGAACTGGGAGAACCAGAAGCGCCTCTCGCCGACGATGACGACGCCGAAGATCGAGGCCCTCTTCACTGTCGCCGAGGGCTGCGGGATGCTCGGCGGCAAGGCCTGCGGGGCGGGCGGCGGAGGTTGCCTCATCTTCCTGGCTGATGCCGACCGCGAGCATCTCATTCGGGAGGCGGTCGAGGACCTCGGCGGCCACATCCTCCCCTTCAACTTCGACTCCGGCGGACTCGAGGTCTGGCGGCCGCAATTGCTGCCCCGAACCAATAACCACTAAGCTCTCCTCGCCCGGTCAAACAGCCCGGGTGATAGCAGAAAGGGCAATCGAACATGGAACATGACATAGCCAACGCGGATCTCTGCGCAGAAGGTGATCTGCGAGTCGACTGGGCCGAAACCCAGATGCCTGTGCTCCGCCAGATAAGGGAGCAATTCGCCGCCGACAAGCCGCTGGCGGGACAGCGCATCGCCGCCTGTCTTCACGTTACCACCGAGACCGCGAATCTGATGAGAACGCTGGTCGCCGGGGGCGCTGAAGTCCGTCTCTGCGCCTCGAACCCTCTCAGCACGCAAGACGACGCGGCCGCATGGCTGGCACACGAACTGGGCATCGGTATCTTCGCCATTCACGGCGAGGACCGCGACACATATTACGACCACATCAACGCAGTGCTCGACCTCGAGCCCACCATCACCATAGACGACGGCGCCGACCTCATCTCGACGCTCCATTCCGCGCGGCAGGACCTCATGTCCAATATCATCGCCGGCATGGAAGAGACCACCACCGGCATCATCCGCCTCCGCGCAATGGCGGCGGACGGAGCCCTCAAGTTCCCACTCATCGCCGTCAACGATGCCAACACCAAGCATCTCTTTGACAACTACTACGGGACCGGCCAGAGCACGATAGACGGCATTCTCCGTGCCACGAACATCCTCCTCGCCGGCCGCAACTTCGTCGTCTGTGGCTACGGTCAGTGCGGACGCGGCGTGGCCATGCGTGCCGACGGCATGGGAGCCTCAGTCATCGTCTGTGAGGTGGACCCGCTCCGCGCCCTGCAGGCCACCCTTGACGGCTACCGCGTCATGCCGATAGCGGAAGCCGCCACGCTCGGACACATCTTTGTGACCGTCACTGGCGATACCTCGGTCCTTCGCCGAGAGCACTTCGAGGCAATGCAGGACGGGGCGATCATGTGCAACGCGGGCCACTTCGACGTAGAGATCTCGCTGACGGACCTCGCCGACATGGCTGCAAGCCCCCGCCGCGTGCGTCATGCCACCGACGAGTACGTCCTCGAGGATGGGCGCAGGATCTTCGTGCTGGGCGAGGGCCGCCTCGTGAATCTCGCATCCGCCGAAGGCCACCCCGCTTCAGTGATGGACATGAGCTTCGCCAACCAGGCCCTGTGCGCCGAGTACGTCGCGCAAGGTGATCCGCTGCCCGTGGCCGTGCACTCCGTCCCGGCGGCCATTGACAACGAGGTCGCCCGCCTCAAGCTCGCCACCATGAATGTCGCCATAGATGAGCTCACGCCCGAACAGGCAGAATACCTCAGTAGCTGGGAGGCAGGAACCTGAGCGCCGCTGACCGGGTGACGTGAAATGCTGCAAGCTCTCGGTGTCATGGCTGTCTCGGCGTTGCTGTTATCGGCAGCCGTCTATCGGTTTGAGCGGTGGCGGCTGGCGCGTCCCGGTGGGCCCTTTGCACCCGTGGATTTCACCGGCATCATCGTCCTCGTCTCCACCGCTGCCGGCTGGATACTCTGGTCACGCAACGCCGACCCGGCCCAAGCCGACAAGCTCATGTGGCTGTGGATGAGCGCGATGCTCGTCTTCATCGTCGGCGCCATTACTGACACTCCACGGCCGGTGCGCGGCCTCCGACCCCTCGCCACCGTCATCGCCGCCATCATGCTCCATCATGCCGGCATCGCCGTAACCACCGTCAAGCTCCCCTTTTCCGACTCCTTCGTCGCCCTCGGCTCCTTCAGCATCATCGTCAGTGTCGTCTGGCTGTGCATCTGCGGCCCCACCTTCAGCCGCGTCGGCTCCATCCCCAGGCTCTCTCTGGGCATCACCGCGCAGACCTGCCTGGCATTTCTCGCAATTGACATCCTCGTGCCTTCTCATACGGCTCCCGTATCAGTGATGGTCGCCGCCAGTATCGCCCTCATCTGCCTCGCGCAACTGCCCTACACGCGCTACCTCATCTACGGCAACGCAACCGCCGGGGCCTACATGTTCGGCGTCCTCATCGGGGCGATCGCGATCGAGGGCGCGCTGAAGCACACAGCCTTCCTTGTCGCCATTCTTCCCCTCCTCGCCATCAGCGTACCGCTTTTCGCGATGGCCTACACGGCTGCTGCAGACTGGATTCGCGGCGAGCGCCGGGACTTCTGGAGCCACACCCACTATCACCTCCACGAAGTGCTGATGCAGCAGGGCTACAGCCACCGGCAGGTCGGCATCGTCATCTTGCTCGGCCACGCCATCATCTGCACCCATGCCGTAGTGCTGGCAACCCTCATCCACATCTCCTTTCTCGTCAAGCTCATCGTGCTTATCGAAGGTCTCCTCGTTGCGCTCGTCGTGACCTATGTCGCCCTCCGCCTGATGAAGCCGGCCCATCCGCCGACGCCTCATGACGAGTACGATCTGCTCGGCGTCCGCATCCACCGCGTCACCATGAAACAAGCCATGCAGCGGGTCAGCGAGTTCATCACCCCGGGCACTCCACATATCGTTGTGACGACTGATGCAGCCGGCATCATCCGCGCCAACAAGGACCCTCAGATGCGCGAGATAATCAACAACGCCGACCTCGTCACGGCTGACGGCGCGGGCGTGGTTCTCTCGGCGAGGCTGCTCAACCTCGGCATTGACACGCGCGTCGCCGGCTGCGACATGGTCAGCGAGATCTGCAAGGTCGCCGCCGGCATGGGCCGCTCGGTCTATCTACTCGGCGCAGCCCCCGGTGTCGCCGACAAAGCCGCAGAGAACCTCGTCCGGCAAACGCCCGGACTGCAAATCGCAGGTATCCGTGACGGCTATTTCGCCCCGGAGGAGGAACCCCACATCATCGCCGACATCCGTGCCGCCGCACCTGCCGCGCTCTTCGTTGCACTTGGCGCGCCACGGCAGGAAGAATGGATCGTGCAACACATGGATGAACTCGGCGTTCCCGTCTGCATCGGCATCGGCGGCTCATTCGACGTCATCTCCGGACTCAAGCCGCGCGCGCCCATCTGGATGCAGCGCTGCGGAATGGAGTGGCTCTACCGCGCCATCAGGGAGCCCAGCCGCATCCCACGCCTCTCCGCATTGCCACTCATCCTCTGGCTCCCCGTCAATGAGCTCGTCAGCGCTACGGGCGGTTCGCCGCCGCCCCAAGCCCCCGGCGGTGCGCCGCCGGATCAGGATCCCGAATCCCACCCATCTCGCGACAACACCAGGTGATCTGAATGACCCCGCCAGTGCTCATCGTCGGCACTCTCGCCCTCGACGACATCGAGACGACCGTGGCAAAGCGCACTGACATCGTCGGCGGCGCGGGATATTATGCCGCCATCGCCGCAACCATCTTCGCGCCCGTCAACCTCGTCGGCGTCATCGGCGATGACTTCCCCCAACACGCGCTCGACACGCTCTCATCACGCGGCGTTGACCTCGCAGGCGTCGAGACGGTCGCAGGACAGCAATCATTCCACTGGTCAGGCAAGTATCATCTCGACATGAACACTCGCGACACACTCGACACCCGGCTCAACGTCCTCGCCGACTTCGACCCGGTCCTGCCCGATACCTATCGCCACACACCTTACCTTTTCCTGGCCAATATCACGCCCGCGCTTCAGCTCGCAGTGCTCGACCAGATGGCCGTCGAAGCCTTCGTCGCGTGCGACACAATGAACTACTGGATCGAGACGGCTCGTGACGACCTCGTCGAAGTCATCCGGCGCGTCAACCTCGTGCTGATGAACGATGCCGAGGTCCGCCAGTTCGCCGGCGACCCCAACCTCAACCGCGCTGCGCAGCAGATACTCGCTCTCGGCCCGCAGTACCTCATCATCAAGATGGGCGAGTATGG
>JAUWOG010000129.1 GCA_030612305.1 Armatimonadota bacterium
AGGCTCGCCCCAACCAGCCCCGCCTCCGCCGCCATTTGCGCCTCCTCTTCACTGAAGCCGCCCTCGGGGCCGACGAAGAGCCCCAGCTTCTGCTCAGACCTCACCTCTGACAAGGCCTCTGCCAGGCTGTGTTCCTCGTCCCCTGCAAGCGCCTCGTCGAAGAAGAGCCCGGGACCGTCCGAAGCCTCCCAATCTGCCAGCGCCTCGCCGAACTCCACCGGCTCCGCGATCTCCGGCGGCGTGCTGCGCATACACTGCCTCGCCGCTTCCTGCGCTATCTTTCGCCATCGCCGCAGTTTGCTGCCGGCCCGTTTCTCATCAATCCGGATGACGCAGCGTTCCGTCGTCATCGGCACAATCCGGCTCACTCCAAGCTCGGTGCACTTCTGCACTATCAGCGGGAACCGCTTGCCTTTGGGCAGGCCTTGATACAGCGTCACCTCCCGCGCCGGGGTCTCGCGTGGTTCTGCCTGTCGGAGCACGCGACCCCTCAACCCACGCTCAGTGACCTCCGTTATCTCGACGAGATATTCAGTTCCGCTGTCGGCGTCAATGCCATAAAAGCGGTCGCCCGATTTCCGCCGCAGCACAACCGTCAGGTGGTAGCAGGCCTCATCACCGACTTCGACGTGCCCGCCCTCTATCGCCTCGCCGTCAATGAACACCCGTGGCACAGCCATATTCGCGTTTCTTCCTTGTCTCTACCTGGCTCGCGTGGCAATAGCAGTGTTGCCCACGTCAATCGGGATTCTGCCTTGTTGTCACCCGGCAACGCCACTCGCCTTCTTCATAGCCATCTACTACTACCATGCCCGCTGCCTTGAGCCTCGCAGCGATTTCATCTTCTGACCGGCCCGTGAAACCGGAGATGACATAGTAGCCGCCGCGACCGAGCAGTCCCGCTGCATTACGTGCCTCGGCGAGGACAACCGGCGCCGTGACATTCGCCACGATGAGGTCGGCACCCTCATCCACGCCTGCCAGGCTCTCTGCACGCTGCACTCGCCAGCGCTCCGCAACTCCGCTCTTCTCGACATTCCGGGCCGTGACCTCCACGCACACCGGATCATTGTCCAGCGCCAGCACTTCCCCGGCTCCGAGTTCACATGCCGTCACGGTCAATATCCCCGATCCGCAGCCGAAGTCCACGACGCGCGCGCCGGGCTCCAGGTATGCCTCCAGCGCCTCCATGCACATGCGCGTGGTGGCATGGCAGCCCGTACCGAAAGCCATCCCCGGCTCGATGCGGATGACGATGTCATCAGGCCCGGGTTCTACCTCGCTGTCGGGGTCCGGCCACGGACGCCAGGGGGGAACGATGACCAGCCGCTCGCTGACGCGTATGGGCCGGTAGTATTCCTTCCACGCCTCGGCCCAATCCTGCTCCTCAACTATATCGCTGGAGGTCACAATCTGCTCGGGGGTAGTAAGCTCTTCGGGGATTCTCTTCAGCGCCGTGAGAAGCGCATGGTACGCCGCTTCGTGGTCGGCCTTTAGCGACATGTAGCCGATGTGTTCCAGGCCGGCATCCGTCTCGGCAATGCTGAGGCCGCCGAAAAGCTCCTGCATGATGGCGCAGATTGCTTCGGAGGCCGGCCGGGGCGCAGTCACAACAAACCGTCGCCACTGCATCCAACTTCACCTCAGGACGAGAGTTCGTGCCCTGTCCTCACGAGTTGAGGACGTCGCCACTCAATGGCTTCCGGAGCGGTGACGATCGGACGTCTCTGTGGAGGGGGCTACTGGCCGGTCGGTGGCGACTCTCACTGCCCGCCGAAGGCCTTCTTGACGCGGTCGAAGATCGTCGCATCGCCTGGCGGCCTCAGTTCCAGGCCTTCCTCGGCGGCAAGCTGCTGGAGCAACTCCACCTGCGCCTCAGTCAGATCGGTTGGTGTCTTCACCCGCACGGAGATGACCTGGGCACCGCGGCGACCGTTGCGCAGATCCGGAAGCCCTTTACCCGCCAGCCGCAGTTCCTCTCCCGACTGGATGCCTGGAGAGATCTCCAACTCAGTCTCGCCCTCGAGCGTGGGCACCGTGCGCGTGTCGCCGAGCGCCGCTTGCGCGAAACTGATATCAAGCGGCATGTGCAGGTGGTTGTTGTGTCTGGTGAATATCTCGTGTTTGGCGACATTGGTCCGCACATACAGGTTCCCGGGCGGGCCACCTTCCGCGCTCACGTCACCCCTGTCCGCGTATTCCAGGTGCTGCCCATCCTTGATACCCGGCGGCACAGTCACCTCGAGTTCCTCCGTCACCGCCGCCGTCCCTGCACCGTCACATTCACTACACGGCTCGCCGATGACCTGTCCGGCCCCGCCACAGTCCGGGCACGTGACGACTGTGACCATACTGCCGAGGATCGTCTGCTGCCGCTGTCGGACCTGCCCGTGGCCGCCGCAAGTGGTGCATACAGTCGGCGAACTGCCGGGAGCCGCGCCGCTTCCGTCGCACGCTTCGCACGTGGCAATGCGGCGATACTCAATCCGCCGCTGTGCGCCCGTCAGCACCTCTTCCAACTCGATATACACATGCTCTTCAAGGTCGCGGCCCGGTGCCGCCCACCGTCTCCCGCCACCGGCAAACCCGAAGGCCTGGTTGAATATGTCGAAGATGCTGCCCATCCCGCCGGCCCCGAAGCCGAAGTCGAAATCCACCCCGCCCGCATCATGACGGCGTCGCTTCTGAGGGTCCGACAGCACTGCATAGGCTTCGCTGATCTGCTTGAACTTCTCAGTGGCTTCGGCGGACCCGCCGTTCACATCCGGGTGATACTGCCGCGCAAGCAGCCGGTAGGCGCGCTTTATCTCCCGCTCATCGGCCTCCCGGCCCACACCTAGCACTTCATAATAGTCCATCGTATTCATCAACTCGAGGTCCGCATCCGGATGCCTGCGTGCGTGTTGCGGCGACTATTCATCGGCCTCGGTTTTCTCCTGCTTCTCACTCTCGGCCTCTTCCGCTTCCGCCTCTTCGGCTTCCTCGGAAGCCGCCTCCTCCTCCTGGCTCTCCTCTTCGAGGCTCTGGATGACTGCACTGAGCCGCTCGGCGTCACCAGTCACCTCAACCACCTCGGGCTCTTCCGGCTCCGGCTCTTCCTCCGGCGCAGCATCCAGTATCTGGACGTAGCCTGCGGCTATCTCGTGCAGGGCGATGGTAGTCGGGTTGCTGCTGCCTACCTCAACGAAAGGTTTGGCCCCCTCCTTCAACTGCCTCGCTCGCTTCGACACGGCGACGACGATTGCATAGCGGTTCCCCACACGGTCCACGAGATCCTCAATCGGAAATGGTCGTTCCACTTCATATCCCCAATCTCTATGATGGTGTCCTGCCCGGTTTCAGTGTCGTGCTGCTGCCTCGTCAGGCATGACCCGGTTCCCCGTAACAACAAATGGCGCGACAACTGCCGAAGCAATCGTCCCGCTTTCATACCTCACCGGAATGCCCCCGGTGGCCCCCTTACAAACACCCGTAGCTCTATATGATACAATACCACGCGCCCGCCGTCAATTGCTTCACAGCTATTCGTCGGCCCGCGCAGCGACTCAGTCCATCAAGGCAGCGCCCACAAAGAAGGGATTCATCAACCGCATGGCGAAACCCTCACTACGCAACGACTTCCACCCAAAGATGATGGGGGCTCTATGATGGCTAAGACTAAGAACTTCCGTGGTATGACATGCCGCAAGGTCGGCAATTCCGGCCTCTGGGTCTCAGAGATCGGCCTGGGGCTCTGGCAATGGGGATACCCGGAGTATGACAAATCCCGGGTCAATGAGTTCAACGGCTTCCCGATACTCGACCGTGCGCTGGAACTCGGCGTGTTTCACTGGGACACAGCCAACTCCTACAACGCCGGGTCCGCCAACTCCGAACGCCTGCTGGGACGGTATTTCTCCAAGCGTCCGCAGGGCGTTCGCGACAAGGTCGTCCTCGCCACCAAGGTCAGCAACAACACCCGCGACGAGTACCAACTCGGCCCCTACCCGGTCAACGAGGAGGCATTCACCCCCAATCAGAGCGGCGCTTCACGCCTCTATCTCATGAGCGAGGTCGAACGCTGCCTCCAGCGCATGTGTGTGGATCACATTGACCTCCTCTACCTCCACAGCGCCGACACCTGGACATCCGTCGCCTCCGGGAAGACCGACTGGATCACGCCGCTCGAGGAGACCTGGTCAACTATGGACGACCTCGTCACCGCCGGCAAGGTTCGCTACATCGCCGTCTCGAATCACAGCGCCACCCAGACCCAGGCAGGCATGGATGTCCTCGAGCAGGTCGGCAAGGATGCCTCACGCAACATCATCGCCGTTGAGAACTGCTACAGTCTCGCCGAGCGGGGCAATGTCACATCTGACAAAGAGACCGACGAGCAGGCCTTCCTTGACTTCTGCAAAGCCGCCGGCCTCAGCGTCGTCCCGTACTTCCCTCTGGCGGGCGGATTGCTCACTGGCCGCTATACGAAACGCAATCTCGACAAGACCGAGGGCCGACTCACTACAACCGAGTTCCTCGGCACACGCTTCCTCACCGACGAACGTCTCAAGCTCGCCGGCAGCCTCACGCGCATGGCTAAGGCGAAGGGCTGCTCGCCGGCTCAGCTTGCCATCGCCTGGCTGCTGCATCGCCCGCCGATCGCCTCGGTCATCGCAGGCGTCACGAAGATGGAGCACCTTGAGGACAACATCGGCGCAGCCAAGGTGAAGCTGTCCAAGGAGGACATGGCCAAACTCGACAGAATGAGCAGATAGCCCACGGGCACGTTCTCACCCAGCCAAGCCGAAGAAGAAAACCCCCCGTTTACAGGCGGGGGGTTTTGCTCGACACCTCTGTGATGTCCCTACTCGGCCAGGTTCACGAAGAACTCCACTGTCCGCCGCAGGCCCTCATCGAAATCCACCTGCGGATTGTATCCGATGACTTCCCTGGCAGCGGAGACGTCAGCCAGTGAGTGCTTCACATCGCCGGCGCGCGCCTCCTCATAGACAGCCTCAATGTCGGTGCCCAGGATCGGCCGCAGCTTGTCGAGAAGCTCATTCAGCGACAGGCGCTCCCCGCAGGCGATGTTGAACGCCTGGCCCGCGCCCCCCTCAGCCACTGCCGCGCTCAGGTTCGCTTGCACCACATTATCCACATACGTGAAGTCTCGGCTCTGCTCCCCGTCACCGTAAACGGTGGGCGGCTTGCCCTCAAGCAGGCGCGTGCAGAATATCGGTATCACTGCCGCATACTGAGACGTCGGGTCCTGCCGCGGACCGAACACGTTGAAATATCGCAGGCTCACCGTTTCCAGCCCGAACGATGCGTAGAACGCGCTCGCGTACGCCTCCTGCATCAGCTTCGTCGCTGCATACGGCGAGATAGGCATCGGCCTCATCGTCTCCACCTTCGGCAGATCGGGGTTGCTCCCATACACCGAGGAGGACGATGCCTGCACGACCCGCTTCACTCCTGCATCGCGCGCTGCGATCAGCACATTCAGCGTACCCGTACAGTTCGCCTCATGACTCCGCACCGGGTCCGCCACGGAACGCGGCACCGACGGTATCGCCGCCTGGTGCAGCACATAGTCCACACCCGCGAAGGCCGGCTGTATCGCTTCCGGATTGCGGATGTCCTCTTCGAGAAGCTCGATATCGCCGCCGATATCCGCGAGGTTCTCGCGCCGCCCGGTCGAGAAGTCATCTATCACGCGGACCTCGTCGCCGCGCGCCAGCAGATGGTGGACCAGGTGGCCTCCGATGAAGCCGCCGCCACCCGTAACGAGAAAGCGAGCCATTTGGGGGTGCCTCCGGTGTTTCTCAGTCGGTTGGTGTTTCTCAGTGGGTGGGAGTCTCGGGCCGGACCTTCGTTCACTTCAGGGTCACGACACCGGCGCCGTTGACGGCTGAGTAGATGCGCGCCTCGAAACCCTTCTCCTCGTAGCGCTGCACTACTTCAGCAGCCTTGTCCGCCTCGACAAATGCCATCGCACAGCCGCCCAGCCCCGCACCGGCTATCTGCGCGCCAAGCACCTCCGGCATCCGCCGCGCCATGTCAACGATCATATCTATCTCCGGCACGCTGCAGGCATACCGCCCCGGCTGCCAGTGCAGACGCCCATTCTCCCGCTCACCCGCGTCAGCCGACTCCGAGGCCCGCGCCAACTCCGCCAGATACTCATCCGTCACCCGGTACTGCCACGGAGACGAGTTGCCATCCTCATCATACTCCACTACCCGGTCGCCGTCGTGGGAGGTCCAGCACATCCGCCCGAAGCTCTCCAACTCCCCGCGCCCCAAGAAGCCCGAACACAGCCGCGAGCGCGTCACCTCCCCTATCCCATACAGCAGAATCCCGCGCACCTCCAGCCGCTCATCCTCCGGCAGGTCCGTCGCCAGCACCGCGTCCAGACGCTGCCGGTCGAGCTCCGAAATGGCCGCATCGTCACGCCGGAACTCCCCACACGTTATCTCCTCAGGAATCTCCTGCAGCATCCGGTAAAGCTCGGCCTCACTCACTCCCAACCGCTCCGGGTTGATGTCGCGAAGCTGCTCGATGCGGTCGGCGAACTGCGGGAATTTCAGCTTGAAGAGTATCTCGGCGACGACGTAGGCGAGAATCTTGCTGTTGTACTTCGCACGCTGGCCCTTGCTCTTGCTCACCTTCACACCGGAGTTGATCATCACCATCCGGTAGCCGTCCGGGAACGGCACGAAGCCCTTCACCTCGAACGGGAAGAAGCCGATGTTGACTACCTC
>JAUWOG010000521.1 GCA_030612305.1 Armatimonadota bacterium
GGTGCAGTCTGTGGACAAAGCGCTGAACGGCCAGGCACGCGGGCCTAGTGCTCTTACATTCGAGGTGCTTTGATGTTGAGGATGGCGGACGACTAGGGCTGGAAGCTGACAATTGAACAAGCTGTGCTTGTTCAATTGCCACCTGAGCTTTCGATGAGGCCGAAAGCTCAGGCCGAGCCACCCATCTCTTGGGAGGCCGAGCCACCTATTGATGAATGATCCGGCCCAAAACGCACGGGGCAAGCTACGACATAAGGCTCGCCCGCTGATGACAAGAGGTGCAGTCTATGCACAAAGCGCTGAACGGCCAGGCACGCGGGCCTAGTGGAGGTCACTGCGCAGTCCGAGAATCCTGCCGATGACGCGCGGCGTGCATAGCACCCAGGGCGCAAGGAATAGCAGGTCCCAGCCCTGTAGAAGTGCGATGCCGTGTTGAATGTGCTGCATCATAAGTCGCCCCTTAGAACGCCTGTTCGTCGAACAACAGTTTGAGTATAGGCACTTGGCCGTGCCATGTCAATAGGAAAATAGAAAATTCGTTCGATATCTGTGCGCCACACGGCGTGAACCACGCATCCGACGGAATAACCAACGGGACACATACGTCAGAGTAAGGAGTTATGGGCATGCACAATATAGCTGTACTGCCATGTGATGGCATCGGTCCTGAGGTAGTGGCCGAAGGGCTGAAAGTGCTCCAGGTAGCGGCGGAGAAGTATGGGATTGAGTACGAGACCGAGGAGTACGACATCGGGGCAGAGCGGCATCTGCGCACCGGGGAGATACTGCCCGAGTCGGTGAAGGCGGAACTGGCGCAATCTGACGCCATCTACCTGGGTGCGGTGGGGCACCCCGACGTGGCCCCGGGGGTACTCGAGCACGGCATCCTGCTGGCGCTGCGCTTCGAGTTCGAACAGTATGTCAATCTGCGTCCGGTGAAGTTGTATCCCGGGGTCGAGACGCCCCTTGCCAACAAGAAGCCCGAGGACATAGATTTCGTAGTTGTGAGGGAGAACACCGAAGGCCTGTATGTGGGGATGGGCGGCTCGATGAAGAAGAACACTCCTGATGAGGTCGCCACGCAGACGGCCATCTACACGCGGAAGGGCACTGAGCGTGTCATTCGCTACGCATTTGAACTGTGCCGCAAGCGCAATGACCTGAAGAACCTGACGCTGGTTGACAAGGCGAATGTGCTGACACATGGGCACGATCTGTGGCGGCGGACCTTCGCTGAGGTCGGCGAGGAATACGAGGACATCGAGACGGACTGCCATTTCGTTGATGCGGCGTGCATGTGGTTTGTCAAGAACCCGGAGTGGTATGATACTATTGTCACGTGCAACATGTTCGGCGACATCATCACGGATTTGGGGGCGATGATCCAGGGCGGCATGGGCGTTGCTGCCGGCGGGAATATCAACCCCGACGGGGTCTCGATGTTCGAGCCGATCCACGGCTCGGCGCCGAAACATGCCGGCAAGGGGAAAGCATCACCGGTGGCTGCAATCGCCGCGGTTCAGATGATGCTGGATGAGCTGGGCGAGACGGAAGCCGCCGCTGCCATTGACAGGGCGATCCAGGCCGCGTTGGCGACAGGCGACGTGCCCGTCACAACCGGCCCCGAAGGCTCAACGCAGCAGACGGGCGACAAGATAGCGAGTCTGGTAGGATAGAGGCAGCGGCTCCAGAAGTTGCGGCGCGGGCTGATTCGGCTTTTTCAGCGACGAGGACGCCCTGGAGGCCGCCGGGAGGGCCTCCGCGGAAGCTGGGTGTGGGACATCCGCGGTACCAGAGGTACCACCGATACGCGACGCCACTTACCGCCGGGTCCTCCCAACGCTGTTGTAGAGTGGCAACGTCGACCCAAGACTGCCGAGATCCAAAGGAGGTCGTCAGACCATATTGCCAAAACTACGCATCGGCTTGTTGGCCAAGAAGCGGGGCAACTTCGCAATCCAGGAGAAGTACAGGGGCGCGAAGGGTGTCGTTGATGAGACCGACGTTGAGGTGCGACACCATCACCAGGCGTTGACGGAAGCGGGCTACGAGATTCATGAGATCCGCTGGGGCCCGGGCCTCATCGGCGAGTTGAGCGAATCACAAGTCGACCTCGTCTTCAACGTCTCAAGTCTGGTAGAGGCGGCGATCCTGGAAGAGCTCGAGCTGCCCTACGTCGGCTCCGACCCGTTCACAATCGCGGTCGCCACCGACAAATCGCTGGCCAAGAGACTTTGGCAAGGCGTCGATCTACCCACCTCGCCCTTCCATGTGGCCCGAACGGAAGAAGACTGCGAGGTCTTCAAGGAGTCTCCTCCCTTCGGGTATCCGCTGTTCCTCAAGCCCGTGGCTGGTCGCGGCAGCGCAGGAATAGATGGGACATCCGTGGTCAACAACTACCAGGAACTAGTCACCGGTGTGCAGGCGAGGCTTCGGACCATCGGCCAACCGGTCCTCCTCGAACGGTTTCTGCAAGGGCGCGAGGTGGCGGTGGGCGTCCTGGGTAGCGCTGGAGAGCCGAGAGTTCTGCCTCCGCTCGAGATCGTGTATCGCGAAGGAGACGTGACGCTGACCTTCGAGAAGAAAGCGTTGGACGACGATTGCTTCCTCTGTCCCGCGCCGCTGACTGCGAAAGAGACCGGAATGGTGCAACAGCTCGCCCGCCGGGCGTACCGCGTATTGGGCTTTAGAGACTACGGGCGCATCGACATGGTGTTGACAGACGAAGGGCCGTTCCTGTTGGAGGGCAACACCTTCGCGGGTCTGATGTGCACGCCCCCGGAAAGGCCTCACAGCTACTTGGGCTTCATGGCTCGTGCGGCAGGGATGGACGGCGCGGGGCTGCTCGGCGAGATCGTCCAGGCCGCTGTCAAACGACTCCGGCTGAGGGGCCCGGGGTAGGATGCCGACCCCTCGCTTGGAGATAGACCTGGGCAAACTGGCTGAGGGAAGGTCGCAGGGCGGGCGGTCGTCAGTAGAGTC
>JAUWOG010000679.1 GCA_030612305.1 Armatimonadota bacterium
CCATACGCCCTCACATTGTATGCCAAGTCGTGTACACGAGCTCAGAATTGACCAAGAACCCTGAAAATCAACTCATATGGAGTATGCAGAAACCGCTTTCGTCCCTACACACACCTAGAAAAGATACTCGGGCAACAAGGCGGCTGCGGAGGTCGCGGTCAACCAGCGCGCGCTCGATGCATTCGGCTATCTGCCGGGCATTGCCGGGCTGCGCAAGGAGCCCCGTCTCTTCGTGTACGACGAGTTCTCCGACGGCGCCGACGGCGGTGGCTACGACGGGTATGTCAGCGGCCATGGCCTCGATGATGACATTGGGGAGGCCGTCGCGGTCGCCATCTTCGGCGACGATCGGCGTAAGTGCGAATACGTCGGCTATGCGGTAGAGAGCTATGAGTTCGTCTTCAGATTGGGCACCCGGGAGGTGAACGCGGTCGGTCAGGGCAAGGCCGTTGACGAGTTGTTCGAGTTCCTCGCGTTGCGGGCCCTCGCCGATGATTGCCAGCTCGAAATCTATGCCTTCGGCGGCGATGAGAGCAACCGCACGCAGGAGAATGGGGAAGCCCTTCTTCTCGATGAGTCGGCCCACTGAGACAATCAACGGGACACGATGCTCGCGGTGAGGACCGGGGACGAATTCGGTGAAGTCAATTCCGTGACGGATGACCTTGAGCTTCTCGGAATTGAGCATCGCGTGCATGCGTTGGAGTCTGTCAGCGCCATAGTCGGTGCAAACAGTGACGAACTCGGCACCGTCAATCTTGGCGCGCATCAGCTTGGCCTGGTCGGTGAAGATGTCGCGTGCGTGACAACTCATGCTGAAGCCGACGCCGAGCATCTCAGCGAGAAGCAGGCCGACAGTGCTGGGGTAGGTGGCGAAATGGGCGTGAATGTGTCGCATCTGTCCGGGCGGTATGGTGACGACGAAGTAGCAGGCGACGAGAAATGCGGAGATGAGTTCCCTGACGGCGGCGGGCTCGCGAATAGCGTAGCTGAGGGCCATCCACAGCGCCGACAGATAGCCGAACGGCTTGTGGAGGACTGCTGTGAACAGGGCTGAGATGGAGGGCCATGAGAGTGGATGAGGTCGGTAGCGAGTCTGGCCGAGAAGCGGGCGTGCGGAGTCGTGGACAAGCTCTGCCCCCGGCTGCATCGAGAGGATCGTGATGTTGAAGCCGAGCTTCTGCAGCGCGCAGATCTCGCGCAGGATGAAGGTCTCGGACACGGACGGGAATTGTCCGAGCACATACGCAATGCGTGCGCGCGGCTCGGCAGCCTGGTCAGCCACCTGCAGCCTCCTCATAGAGCCTCGCAACACGCTGGGCATGATTGGGCCACGTCCAGCACTCAGCGAGGTGGCGGCCCTTCTGAACGATCTCGTGACAACGGTCCCCATCGCGGAGGAGAGATAAGACGGCCTCGGCCAGGGCTTCAGGCGGGCCGAGGGGCACGACATGTGCGGCACGGCCGGCCAACTCGGGCAGTGCGCCGCCGTCGGACACGACAGCTGCCGTACCGCAGGCCATTGCCTCCAGCGGCGGCAAGCCAACTCCCTCCCATAGCGACCATTGTATCAGAAGCGACGCCATGCTGTACAGAGCCGGCAGATGCTCCGGCGCGACAGGCCCCGTGCGATGGATTCGATGAGCTACCGGGCTGGCCTTGATGATCCGGAGGACGTCTCCACACTTCCACGTCTTGGGCCCGGCGATGACCAGGTCCTCCTCGCTGTCAGCAGCGATCTGCTCGTACGCGCGCACCACGGCCCCCAGGTTCTTCTTCGGCTCGATGTTACCCAGGCAGAGCATGAAACGCGCAGGCAGGCGGTACTGGCTGCGGACGTGCGCGCAGCGTTGTGCATCAGTGACGGGCCGGAACTGAGAGCCGATGCCCAGCGGGATGATGCGGAGCCTGGCCGCGACGTCGGGGAACATCTCCGTGACGGCATCGGCAGTGCAGCGGCTCGGGACGATGATGCGCGTGGCTTTCCTGATACTCCTTGGCAGCGCCATGCGGTAGTGAGCGACATTGCTCGGCTTGCACCAT
>JAUWOG010000422.1 GCA_030612305.1 Armatimonadota bacterium
GCCTAAGGTACTCCCTGCAGAGCTCCTCAACGAAGTGTCCGGACCCGCAGGCAGGCTCCAAAGTGACATGTTCCCGCTCCCGCCCAAGCCTTGATACCATATACGCTACGGTCTTCGGCGGCGTGTAGAAGGCTCCCAGGACCTTTTGGCGATACTGCTCGTTCCGCAGTATGGCCTGGTATATGGACCCGACCATCTCCTGATCCAGTACGCTGAAGTCCTTGGTGCGCAACTCGCAGAGCATGTCCACGATGGTGGTATCGGTCGGACACAGGTAATCGTATGCGTTCGGTCTGTAGATCACGGGGAATGACTGCTCAGCCACTAGGAAGGCAGCATGCACGATCTCAAACCAGCTCCTGCGGTCCAGTACCCCCGTCTTCAGTTGCTGGATAAGCTCACGATACTCAGCCTCCGCTTTATCCGTCCACTCGGCTGCGCACGAAATGCGTCGCTTCAGCAAGGAAATGAAGGTCGCCGCGTAGGCCGCCTGTTTCGGACCAGCCACTGGGTCAATCTCGATCTCCTGCAGTATGCGGAATAGGCCCTCAAGATGACGGTCCTCGCAATACTTCAGGAAGAACACCTTGTTGACGTAGTTGAGGGCGGCGGCTGCCGTGAGTTCGTTAACGGCCTGCTTTGTCCTGGCTTTGGTGTCCTCAGTCGTGGCCGCTGCCATCTTGGCGTCCAGCAAGCCACCCACCGCCTCGATTTCAGCCCAACCAAATTCGCGCCCTTGAACCCGCAGCGTAGTCATTCCCCTGGTAGCAGCCTCAGAGAGTCTCAGCACCTGCACGCGTATCTCATCCTCGATCATCTTCACGTAGTCCCTGAAGAGGCGTACTAGCTCACGCAACGAGACAAAGCGCGCAGTGTATTGCCCAGGTGTCTGTTTTCTAACCTCAGCCCAAGTCAGCAAGCGAGGTAGGGGTTGGTAATTGGGTGCATCTGGGCTCAGACTTGTCCGCTCATACATCTCGAAAACAGCACCGTCAGACATGAGGATATACGGCGGCGGCACTTCAAAATCGTCCGCAAGAGCGTACGCTGTCACTTGCGCCTGCGCCTTCTCCAGTTCCGGCAGATTCCGCAACAGACCTTCGCGCTTCAACTCCACCAGAACCATTGGCCGCCCGTCAAGAAGGTAACAGCCATCGAATATTCCAGATTCGAGGTAGCCCTGCTGATCATATTGCGTAGCCCCGACTTGGTCGGCAGAGGGATAGTCGCGCTCCCTCATGTGTGGATGGAAGAGCCTGTCCCGAGTGTTGTCTTCGTTGAGGCGCGATCGCAGATCTCTGGTCATGGTGCAGGAACCGCCTCCATCACTGATGTCCCTCAGCTACTTCAGGGATCTCGGCTGGATGGATTACACAGCTGGCTGAACTCACGCTCACCTTATCCTCTGGTTCACTCCCACACCCAACTGCGAGAGATCTTCGCTTGGCAGTGTCAGGGGCTTATCAAGCCCCAAGGAATCCCCGGTCCGGTTGAGGTGGGAGTGTCCGCCCCAAGGGCGAGCAAAAGCTCATCATTCTCTTCACTTCGTCAGTCCGTGTCGCTGATATGGGGAATCCACGGCTATGCTACACCACTTGCCACGTAGGGGTCAAACAGCTTCCAGTTGGACCTTGGCTGTCACTGCGCCGTGGACCCCGCCGCTACTGCGAAGCCATGATTGGCGATCCCGCCGAGGGGCAGGACGCCTCCACCAGCAAGTAGCAGTATGGTGAATCAACAAGGGCGCGAGCGTACGGGGCAGAATCGCCCGCAGCGGGCTCGCGTGACCCCGCGCGCGGACTTCATCCCCTTGTGTCTCCAGC
Organism: Armatimonadota bacterium; assembly: GCA_030612305.1. Taxonomy (GTDB): domain Bacteria; phylum Armatimonadota; class Zipacnadia; order Zipacnadales; family UBA11051; genus UBA11051. The sequence continues at coordinate 1,824 of JAUWOG010000422.1, forward strand.
CTCGATGCCCTGGCACTGCCCTACCGCCGCACCTGCATCGCTCTCACTGCCCGGCTCTGTGTCCCGTCGGCCGCACGAGCCGTGAGCGTGCACAGGTAGGTGCCCGCAGGCACCGGCGCACCTGCCGAGTTGCGATGCACGCAGACCACACACACGAAGGGCCGCAGCCAACTCAGGCTGCGGCCCATGGGTTCTCGTCTCGCTACGACGGCGACCTCAGCGCATCATCTGCACCGTGCTGAGCGCCTGGCTCTGCCCGCCCGCTTCATCCTGGGCCCTGAGCCGTATCAGGTACATCCCGGAAGGCACATTGAGGCCGCGGCCGCTCTTGCCATCCCAGAGCAGTGTCGCCGTGCCGGCGGTCGTCTGCCCCGAAATGCGCCGGCCGCCCGCAAAACCGAAATCACGCCGGGAAGGAACCCGACGCGCTCAGGGAGAACAGTATCTCAGCACAACGCCACGTTGCGACCTTGACTGCTCCATCACTGAGGAAGGTGCCACACATGAAAACGCACGGACTTATCGCGAGCCTCACAATCATCGCCGCCGTCATGATGTTCGCCGCGCTCGGCGTCTCTCCGGCGCTTGCCGAGAGCTATATCATCACCGCCAACACGCCCGTGAAGATGGTCACTGCGGTGAGACAGCCGGGCAATACCTTGCGCATATTCATCAAGGCCCAAGGCGGCCAATGGCAGCAGCCCGACTACGAAGTCGTCGGCGACCGCATTTCCCTGTCAGTGAATCCGAAGGCGCTGGGCGGCAGCAAATTGTACCTGCTCATCAATCCGCCCGCCGACCTGGACCTCTACGATGAGAAGCCGCCGATCCTCCTCGGCGTCAAGGCCGATGGCAAGCCCCTGGCGCTGGAACTCGAAGTGGACCTCACGGCAGCCCCAGCCCCCCCTCAGCTCATCGCCTGGGGATTGGCTGACCGCGAGAACGCCCTTGACATGGCCTCGCTCTCCGTGCTTCTCAACGGAAAGACGCTGCCTGCAGACAAGGTCTCAGTCAAGCAGATCAGCCCCCGCCAGGTATCCGTCACCGTGGACCTCAGCGAGATTGACTATGGCGACTACGCACTGGTGCTGACAGCGGCCGATGCCTTCCCGCAGTCAAACGAGCTACAGGCCAGTGTCATGTTCCAGAGACGCCCGCGCGGAAACTACGTGCGGCCACAGGTCGGACAGGTAGCAGTCAAGGTGGACAGCAACTACCCCAACTACCCGTTAGTGTCGGCGCTCACCGACGGGCACAATCAGCTCACCGGCCAGAGCTCGAGCAATGACGTCACCTGGGCCTCGGCTGAAAACAGCACGGCGCACTGGATTGAGATAACGCTGCCTGAGCCGAAGCCGCTGAAGGAGGTCACCGTCTATTGGGCCTATTCCGGTTCGACCTTCTACACCAGCCGCCAAATACAGATACAAATACCCGACAACGGCGGCTGGAAAACCGTGTACACATCACCAAAGGCCGGGATACCAGTGGGACGCAATAAGACGTTCGTCTTCGACGAGGTCACAACGAATCGTTTCCGGGTCTATCAGCCGGTGAACAGCGGGCCCGAGTCGCGCTCCAGCCTCATGTGGATCGCCGAGGTCGAAGCCCGCTAGTTCCTCGTGCCATAGGTTCCGCGCGATCTTCCTTCCTCCTCGCGCAGGTCGCCGGCCATGAGGACACTCCGCCTCATCCGTCGGCATCCCTCTTGCCGGAGCGATTCGGGTGCGTTGGGGGCACTCGTATCTCCACCG
>JAUWOG010000514.1 GCA_030612305.1 Armatimonadota bacterium
CAATGGGCCGGGACAGGGCACCGGCAAGAGCAACGGCACCGTCAACGCCACCGGCGTGGGGCGCTGCCCCACGCCCCGCTGGGGTCGCAGACCCCAGACCCCACCGCTCCGCTGTGCGGAGCGGAAAATAGGCGAAAGCAATATGCTCGGTGTGTGGAGGGAGGCACAAAGAAGGAAATGCAGCGGCAACGGCGGACCGCAAACAACACGGGCGCAAGCTCTATGCCCCTACAAAGGCGAGAGGCAAAGGCAAACGGCAACGGCAAACGGCAACGGCGCAAGAAGTCAGTCGGTGGACGGCGCGGCAGGTTCGCTGCCGGCGCTTGTGATGGCTCTGCGGATGCCGTCGCGCCAGCGCGCTGCCAAGGTATTCGGATTCGTCTTCGCAGCGTCGGCATCATCCTGAGTGACCGCGATGACCGTGGCGTCTCCGGCTACGACCTGCAAGCCGCTGGGGGACTTCTCAATCTTCAGGTCCGACGGCTTGTACGGCCGCCCGGTCCACTTCGCGATTGCCTTGGCGGCGGCAGCGGCGCGCTGCAAAGGCGTCAAGTCGCCAATGGGGCAGGCTATCTCGATGGCAAGGGTGCGGGCGATGATGAGCTGGCCGACCTCCACGCCGTCGTCCGTAGTCATGGACTGGGCCGTAGCCGGGACCTGCTCCGGTGTGAGTTGCTGGACGTTGTCCTGCTCTTCCGGCGTCGGTCGTCGCAAGCGGCGCTCGGCGAAGGCCGTAATGGCGCTGTCGAGGTCCTCAAGGGTCCAGTTGAAGCCGGGCGGGAGGCTGAAATCAACTATCCTGGCCTCGCCGTCCTGATCCCATGCGACAAGCTGCTCGCCGTCGAAGAGGACGGCCATGCAGTTGAGGTCGGCTTCCTTCCACATTCGGGCACCGTCGGCGTCGTCGCCGAAGTCAATGATCTCGATGGCGAGGAGGCCATCATAGACATCCCTGGCTGTCTTCAGGAGGTCCACCGTAGGCTGCTGGCAGCCGGATGAGACATTGACATACGCGGTGATAGTCGAGAGTGTGGTAGAAGAGGGTGGCGGCTCAACGCGGCTGGATGATCTCGGACAGCCGGTCACAACAAGGAGGGCAAACAGCATGGCCAATAGAAATACCATGCAGATAGCACGGTCGCGATTTGTCATTTGAGCGTCCCTCCGGATATGGGTTGGTACTATGGAGAAGGTAACCGATAAGCGCGCGCTCGTCAACCGTGTATGAAGGGATTGAGGAAGGGCTGGGGCGGAGGATGATGTCGCAACCGACTCGGGCTGGAAGCTGACAATTGAACAAGCTGTGCTTGTTCAATTGCCACCTGAGCGTGGCAAACGACGCCACGCTCAGGCCGAGCCACCCATTCATGAATGATGTGTCAGGCTCGAAGCTGAGGCCGAGCCACCCATTGATGAATGATGTGTCAGGCTCGAAGCTGAGGCCGAGCCACGCGCCCGGCAAGGGCAACGGCAAAGGCGGACGGCGAAGGCAAAGGCGAAGGCAAAGGCAAAGGCGAAGGCGAAGGCGCCTCACCCCCGGCCCCTCTCCGGCGCGGGGCACAGCGCATGGAGAGGGGAGTAGGCGAAGGGAATACCCTCGGTGTGTGGAGAGATGCACAAAGAGGAGAGTGTGAGCGCAACAACGCACGGCGAACGGCAACAGCAAACAGCAACGGCGAACGGCGACGGCAAACGGCGGTGGGCCGGATTCTCCCGCGCGCACGCCGCGCCGCCGGATTCGGCCCCTCCGAACGCCAACAGCAACGGCAACGGCAATGACGCACTTGGAATAGTGCGGGGACTTGTGGCAGCAGGGGCCAATGGGAAGGAATGGCATATATGGAGAAGTGGGACGTAGTTGTGATAGGAGGCGGTGTCGGCGGGTGTACTGCGGCGATGTATGCCGTGCGTTACGGAATGAAAGCCGCCATCGTTGAGATGCTTTTGCCCGGCGGGCAGATCGCGACCGCCACGACTGTCGAGAACTACCCGGGCTTTCCAGAGGGGATTGAGGGCCCGGAGCTGGCGCGACGCGTCCACGAGCAGGCTCTCGCTTTCGGCGTTGAAGTCATATCAGCCGAGGCTACGGAGATAGCTGCAGGGCCTGAGGGGAAGTGGCTGGTGAAAACCAGCAACGGAGATATCGAGACCGTCGCCGCAATCATCGCCACAGGCGCGTATCCTCGGAGCTTGCAGGTGCCGGGCGAGAAAGAGCTTCGCGGGCATGGGGTATCGTACTGCGCGACCTGTGACGGGTTTTTCTACCGGGGTCAAACTGTGGCAGTGGCGGGTGGCGGGAATGCTGCGGCTGAAGAGGCGCTGTATCTGGCCCACATCGCGGAGAAGGTGTATGTCATCCACCGGCGCGACGAGTTACGGGCGGATAAGTATCTGCAGAAGCGGCTGTTCGAGGCGAAGAACATCGAGATACTATGGAACAGCGTGGTGGCGGCGATAGAAGGCGACGGTGAGGTCGAGCGACTGCAACTGAGGAACACGCAGACAGAGGAGCTCAGCTACATCGAGGTGCAGGGCATCTTCGTCGCAATCGGCTATATTGCGAAGACGGAATGGCTGGCGGAGTTGCTCGAGCTTACGGACGGCTTCATAGTCACCGACAGGCTGATGCGGACGAACCAGGCGGGGATCATGGCATGTGGCGACATCCGGAATACGCCGCTGCGGCAGATAGCGACTGCGGTTGGGGATGCGGCAATAGCTGCGTTCTCAGCGCACAAGTACGTCAGCGAATGGCGTGCGGAGCGGCAGCCGGGACAGTAGAGCGAGATGCGGACGACAGGAGCGGATTGGTATGGTGAAAACCGGGGCGTGGATTTCCGAGGCATGGGAGCTGCTGAAGGATGACTTCTGGTGGCATGTGCTGGTGGCGCTGGTGTTCATGCCCGTCAACGGGACGGGCGTCCTCTTTCTGCTCATGGGCCCGCTGACGTGCGGCTATCAGTACATGATCATGCAGAAGCTGAGGCAGCGGAGGGCGCCGCAGA
>JAUWOG010000656.1 GCA_030612305.1 Armatimonadota bacterium
GACTCGTGGTGCTGTTGAATCACCTCCGCTGCCCTCTGCGCCATCATGAAGCTCTCGAGGAGTTCGCGGCCCACAGTCGGATGCGCCGTAATCAGGTGCATCTCGTAGTCCGAAAGCCGCCCGGGCTTGTTCAGGATCGAGTTCGTCACTCCTATCTTGCCGATATCGTGGTATAGGGCCGCCAACATGGCCGTTCGCACCTGGACGGGCTCCAGCCCGACCTTCACGGCAACTAGCTGCGTCAGCATCCCGGCACGCTGGCAGTGAGCCGCGGTGTAGTTGTCCTTCGCGTCGAGTATCTCCATCAGCATGTCTAAAGCGGGAGCATGTTCGCCAGGCGACAGATCGTATCTGTTCAACCTGAACACCGGATCCCACGATGGTCTCGAATCGTTCCATCGCCGCCTCATGGGTGGCTGATTCCTTAAAACCAAACTGAGCTTCTTCTCTTCTTGGCAACGAGTCCTATCGGTTGCGCTGCGTGTCAACTTGAGAACCTCCACCGGCTAAAGCCATCTGCCTTCTGCTCCGATATACTCAAGGCGAATACCAATTGGATGGGCAGGAAATCAGCGTGTCCGATACAGACAACATGCAGATAGAACAGCAGGACCAGGATCCCGACGTCTGGTGTCACCAGCACTGGCTGAAGCAGGGCTTGCGACCGGAGATATGCGCCGGCTGCATGGCCCGCCAGGAGCACAGCAACTGCTGGCAGGTCGCCGTATCGCCATGCTGCAAACGCTCCCGCACCGAGTGCGCCAACTGCGCCGTTTACATCAGCTACCAGAGCTCCTGTGGCGCGAGGCATGAGGTTGAGATACGCCTCGCCGATGGCATGTGGCTTGTCGGCGAAATATACGTACCTCCTGACAAAAGGCTCAGTGAACTTGTCAATGATCCGCAACGCATGTTTCTCACAATCACGAATGTGACCGAGGATCCAGGCCACGCGTGTAGCCCTACGGCCTCGCGAGTGCTCATGCTCAACAAGGGCACGATACAGAGCATCCAACCTGTCGCAGAGGCAGGCGCGGCTGCGCCCATTGACACCTATCTCCCCGCCTTCATCGGCGAACCCCCCGCTCAGGAAGTTGCCTGAGTGCGGGCGCGCCTCATCCCGACATCCACAGCCCCCAAATCCGCTTCTCATCCAGAAGGACGACCTCCGCACATCCCCGACTATGTGCTATAATCCCCACGCTCCATTTCATCTCGGTCGCCAGACACGCAAATTCAGTCGGGCCCTGTCGCGGCTCGGAGTGCGTGTCTGGGCGGCGCAGGAGGACGCACTTGCTCGATTGGTTCACAGAGACATTCTCCGCTGCCAGCCGCGACACGCAGATTCTGCTCGCCATCGGCCTGACACTGGTTGTCGGCGGCTTGGCTGGCAGACTTGCCAAGGCCCTCAAGCTTCCCAGTGTCACCGGATACATTGGCGTCGGCATACTCATCGGCCCCTACGGGCTGGGGGTGCTGTCAGACGAGATGCTCACTCAGCATCTTCGCGTCTTCGCCGACATCGCTCTCATGATCATCGCCTTCTCGATCGGCAAGCTGCTCGATTTCCGCTTCACGAAGATAGACTACAAGCGCCCCATCATCATCCCCTCGGCTGAGGCCTTCGGCGCTTTTCTTTTCGTGACAGCCGGCATCCTCGTCGTCGCTCAGCTTCCGATTGGCGGCCTTGTCCCCGAAGGCGCAGGCTTTTTCGACTTCATACTCCCTCTCGCACTCCTCCTCGGCGCCATCGCGATAGCCACTGCGCCCGCCTCGACGCTCGCCGTTGTCAAGGAGTACGGCGGCGAGACGCTGCTGACGAGGTGCCTGATGATGTCCGTCGCCGTTGACAATGCTCTCGCCATCGGCATTTTCGGCATCGTCGCAGTGCTCGTGCAAGACGTCTTCCTCGCCGGGACATCCGTCGCGGTTCTACCCGGAGTACTCATCGCGACTGGGCGCATTTTCGGTGCCTTGCTCTGGGGTGCTCTCGTCGCCGTTCTCTTCCATCCCTGCATCGAACGTCAGACGGAACACGGCCCCGCCCTTCTGCTGACGCTGGGAACGATTCTCTTCTGCGCAGGTGTGGCCGAGATGCTGCATCTTCCTTCCATGCTGGCGGGCATCGCGCTCGGCGTGGTCATAACCAACAGCTTCCGCTCTGAACGCGGCGCCTTTGAGGCCATCGAGAAATTCGAGCCTCCG
>JAUWOG010000460.1 GCA_030612305.1 Armatimonadota bacterium
CAATGGGCAGTGTGGAGGTGCCGGACGAGAGTGCCGACGCGCTCCTGGAGTGGGCACAGGATCATCACCCGACCGGCAGGGCAAACAGGACTCAGTGATTACCTGACGGAGAAGGATACCGATGACAGCGGATGAGATAACGGTAGTGTGTTTCGGCGATTCGGTGACGCAGGGGACGCCCCACGTGCCGCAGGAGGATGCGTTCACTTCCGTGCTGCAGCGGCGGCTGGACTTCCGCAGCGGGGACGAAGGGCCGAGGGTGAAGGTAGTCAACTCCGGCGCGGGCGGGGAGAACAGCGCCGAGGGCCTGGCGCGGTTCGACAGCACCGTCGCCGCGCACGGGCCGGCTCTGGTTACCATCGAGTTCGGGCTCAACGACATCCGCCCCGAGCCGGGCAAGCTCATCGAGCGCGACGATTTCGCAGCCAACCTGCACGAGATAGTCAGGCGCTGCCGTGACCTGGGGGCTGCAGTGGTGCTCATGACGCCGAATCCGATCATTGACAGTCTGCACGGCTCCCGGGGCACTGACCTGTATGCCGAGTACGGCGGCTGCAACGGTGCCGTCGCAGCGTACGCTGAGGTGGTGCGCGCAGTGGCCGATGAGGCAGCCGCAGCGCTGTGCGATATCTACGCGAGATTCATCCATATCGCGATTGAAAAGCAGTTCAACGGGGAATGCTGTGACTATACGGACCTGACATGCCTGTCGGGCCACATAAGCAGCGATGACGGCGTTCATCCGACGATAGCCGGCCAGAAGGTCATTGCTTCTGAGTTGTACAAGACGGTGATATTGCAGTGCTGCAGCACCACTGTAGCACCAGTTGATTCCATGAGCGGTTGGCCGATATGGGATTGACTGCAGCTTCTACTATGTGTCATAATAGTTGTCCATAGCCTGAACTGTTTACCCGAGCCACGCGTCTGTGAATAATCCGAACCAGTGAGTGGAAATCATGCCTACCGGCGGTAGAAACAGCGGCGGCGAACAAGCAGGCAGAGGCGCAGCAGCGCTGGCTGCAAGTGTGCCTTGGCAGCATGTCGGGGACCGCGACCTCGTCATCGGCGCGCAGGAGGGCGTCGCCGAGGCATTCTCGACCATCGTGGATAAGTACCACCGCAGGATCTACGCTCTGGTTCACAGGACGTGCGGAGGCGACCAGGCCGAGGACCTCACACAGGAAGTCTTCCTCCGGGCCTTCAGCCAGATGCACAAGTTTGAGTTGCGCAACGAGGCCTCGCTGCGGACATGGCTATACCGCATCGCGATGAACGCCTGCATCAACGAACTGCGGCGGATGAAGCGGCGGCGACAGCTCGAAGGGCCATCCCTCGACGCGCCCGTGCAGACCGATGATGGCGAGATGCAGCGCAGTGTGCCCGATGAATCCGCGATGCCGCACACGATGGCTGAGCGGCATGAGACGAGAGAACTTGTCCACCAGATCATCCGCCAGATGTCGCCGAAGTACCAGCAGGTACTGGTGCTGATTGACCTGGAGGGCATGGAGTACGAGGAGGCGGCGGCGGTCATCGGATGCCGCATCGGTACGGTGAAGTCGCGGCTGTCGCGTGCGCGTGGAGCACTCGCGGCGAAGCTGCGGGCGCTCGTGAAAACACCCTAGCGAAGCCCTCGTCCCCTCGGCGTTACGGCACATCCGCACGAATCTCTGCGAAGAACCCTCTCAGGCAAGGCCGATACCCATGGAACGACCACCTGCCGTTGACGGAGACAACCTGACCTGCGAAGAGGCCAGAGAGTTGCACGAGGCCTACGTAGCAGGAGAGCTGGCAGCGGAGGAGAAGGCGGCCTTCGAGACGCACTGTCGTGAGTGCGAGGCGTGCCGGCACTTCCTGGAGCAGCCCGCGGATGAGCCCGAAGCGCCCGCGCCGCCACCATATCTGGCAGCCGAGATCAAGGGCGAAGCCCGCCAGCGGAAGTGCCCCGAACGCACCGCGACCCGCAAGCGCGCCATTGGTTCCCCGCACTTCCTCGCCATTTGCGCCGTCATCGCTGTCGGCGTGATCGTGGCCCTGATAGCCACGTATCAGATGAACAACAGCGAGGCACGTGAAGACACCTGGGCACCGGCGGTCATCGTCACCTCCGGCGGCGGCGTGATTTCGCTCACCGACGCCGATGACCCCATGCGCGTACAGAGCAGAAAGGAAATCCTCGAGAAGATGGATCGGCACGGGCACGTGCCCGCGACAACACCCGCAGATACGCCGGGTGAGGAAGCGCCTCCACAATCCGGGGAGACCGAAGTCGAGCAAGGCGCGCCACCCGCAGACCAGTAGGCATACGCAAGGCACTCGGTGCCAGCAATGTACCGATAAGCCGCCCGCATCGCGTAGGTCAGGCTTCCAGCCTGACGGCCGAGGGGCGGCTTTGCTGAGGCCGAAAGCGCGCAAAACACCGGCTGCCATGACTTCCCCGTTGCAGCTACTCCGGCCGCGCAGAGAAGATGAACTGGTAGCCGAAGAACCTCGGGAAATGCCGCGAGAGCCAATAGCTGAAGCTCTCCTCGGCCTTGAACAGCCGCAGGAGATGGCCGACGGTGTAGTAGTATGGCGCCCATGCGCCGGCACCGGGCGTGACGTCGAACTTCTCGATGGAGAAGCCCGCCTCCATCAGGAGGTCCCGGGCAGTATTGAGGGTGAAGAAGCGCAGGTGCGACTTGTCGCAGATGCCGAAGGGATGGTAGTCCCACCTGCCGCGTAGCAGCCGGAAGCGGATCCACCAGTTGGCGACATTCGGCAAGGTGACGATGATGATGCCGTCGGGCTTGAGATACGGTTTGAGCAGCTTCAGCGCCCGCGCCGAATCCTTCAGATGCTCGAGGATGTCCATGCAGAGGATGACATCGAAGCTCTGCTCCGGCCAGGGGAGCTCGGCGAGGGTGTCCATGTCGGCGACGACGACCTCGGCACAGTGCCGGCGGGCCAGTTTCGCAGCATCCGGATCGAGTTCGATGCCGAGGACCTCGCAGCCTCTGCCCACAAGCTGCTCCGAGATGTAGCCCTGCGCGCAGCCGACATCGAGCACGCGCGCCCCGTCAGGCACCAGGCCAATCGTCTTCTGGTGCGTACTGTAGGGTGACGGATTGAAGTCGTAGCGTTCCCCGCCGGAATCGGTTGACGAGCGCGATGGATCTTGAGCCACATCTGACCTCCCTGCCCTCGGGCCACCGGCCCCGTCAGTCAATCGCGATGGGCTCTTCGCCTGCGTGGCCTGGCCTCGGCCACTTCGCGTAGCGACGCGCACCTCGACACGCGTCCTCTTCGCATTCTTACCTGACCTGCGCCACGTGCAGGTCAGGCCGCG
>JAUWOG010000684.1 GCA_030612305.1 Armatimonadota bacterium
TCGTGATGGTATTACTCACTTGGCATTGGCGTACAGCCGTTTGCCGTCATGCCGTTGCCTTTGCCGTGTGTTTTATGCTGTTGGAGGACAGGCATCCTCCTACATTATGCGTTTGTGCTTCACGAGGGAGTTCGAATGCGATTCGGGCTGATCATTCGAAAAAACATGGTCGGTGAGTGGCCTGAGGACACCCGCACAAGGCCGCAGCCCTGCCCGAATACCGCTCAGATACCCGTCTCCCCCCCGTTTTCGCCGGCGGGCGCGTCTGATTCCCCGCCGGAAGCTCCGTCCGCCTCCGGATCAGCTCCATCCCGGGTCAGTTTGCCGCCCGCCAGTCCCGCTCCTGCGCGGGATCCGCCCGCGCCAGCCGCCGCCGGCACAAGCCCAGCCGGTGTCAACCACCTGCCCAACGCCTCCAGCAGGTGCGCCAACCAGTTCACATGCGGGCCCGTCCGCGAGCAGCGCAGCAGCAAGCCTGCGTCGCTATCGCCAACGCGTCCCGGCACCGCCAGCAGCCGCCGACGCAGCCCCCCCACGTGCTGCCGCTTCGCCTCCTCGGGCAGGCACAGTCGCCGAAACAGGTTCACCAGGTTATACGCCAGCACCAGCAACTGGCAGAACAATCGGTTGCCCGCAAAACTGCCGCTCGGAAGACTGTCCATGTGAAAGCCCAGCGCGCTCTCCTTGAGAATGCTCTCCACCGTCGCTCGCTGGTTGTACAGCCGCACGATCCGCCGCGGCTTCCAGTCCAGGTTCGTCGCGATCGCCTGGTAGCTGTAGCGCGGCTCCTCGAGCAGCGTCTGCTGAGCGCTCTTCTTCTCCTTCAGCCGCTCGCGGGTCACCACGTAGCGCCGCGGCCGATGGCCCTCGCGCACCGTCTTCCCGGCCTCGTCGCGCGTCTCGCTGAACGTGTAGTTGAGCTCCGCGACCTCCAGGCGCTCGTCGTAGCGCTCCCAGGCGTCATCACCCAGCGCCGCGACCTTGCGGATCAACCCGCCGCGCATCTGGGCGCGGATGGCGTAGCTGCACCGGCAGGCCACGTTGCGGTCCTCATCGGCCTGCTCGATGATGCGCATGATGTAGTCGGCGTACCACGCCGCGTCGGTGCAGAAAAGCGCCTCTTCGGTCTGCGACTGGAGCTGGTCCAGCACCGCTGCGAAGCGCTGGCGGAACAGCGGCGCCGGATGCGTCGCGCCCTCCATCAGGTCGCCGGCGAGTATGTCCCGGCCGTTGCGCAGCGTCACCGCCTCGAAAGTGTAGATGCGATCGCCGTCCTTGCGCGGCGAGTGCGTAGTGCCCTCCTGTTTGCCGTACAGCGCCACGTCGCGGGTATCCACGTCCACGATCAGCCGCTTCTGCGGCTCGGCGAAGCACACCGCTGCCTTCATGAAGCGGTGATTCCGCGCCTCCAGAAACTCCACGGTCGTCTCGGTGGCGTCGGAAAAGAACCGGCTGATTGTGGCCTGGTCCGGCAGCCGAGCCAGCCCCAGCGCGGCACACAGGCCGGGGTCGTCCTTCACGTCGTCTATGTGCGAGACGCGCTCCAGGCCTGCGGCGAGAATGGCGACGATGACCTCGCCCATCTTCCCCGGCGGATAGATGGCGTCGCAACGGCGCTTGATGGGTATCTCGGCCAGCCAGTCGCCCATGCCCAAAGCGTAGCCGAACTGCATGAAAACAGGCATGCCGGCGAAGGCGGTGAGATCATCCTGATCGCAGACATAGCGCAGATTGCGCAGCGCCGGGGGCATCGGGGCGTGCTGCATCCCGCCAAGCTGGAGTCGTTGGGTGACGGCGGATTGACGCATGCGCCGGATGAATTCGAGCGCATGAAAGGAGCCGTCGCGGATGTCGGGGGCTTTGACTTGCGGCGGCGTATATCGCGGACCGGGCTTGCTCTTCCCAGAGGGCATGACTATCGAACCTCCCTGCCGATGATCGCTCACCACCAGGTGCGCCGCGAGCGGCCTCAGCCCCTTCCTGGCCAACGAAAAAGACGCATATCTTAGGA
>JAUWOG010000628.1 GCA_030612305.1 Armatimonadota bacterium
CACGCCCGGGCGATGCTGACCGTGGGTGAGAGGGGCGAGGCAGGCGAGGCCTACAACATGCCGGCGCACAACGAGCGGCCGAACATCGAGACGATCCGCCTGCTCCTGGATGAGCTTGGTAAGCCGGAGAGCCTGATTGGATATGTGGAGGATCGGCCGGGGCACGATGTACGCTACTCGATGAAGAGCGACAAGATCGAAGCGCTGGGATGGCGGCCCGAGATCGAATGGGAAGCCGGGATGCGGCAGACGATACGCTGGCTTGCCGAGAATACGGAATGGCTGGAGACCTCGTATCAGCGTGGCCGGGAGTTCTTCGCGCAATGGTACAAGGACCGCTAGAATGGAGATGGAATGACTGAGGAGATGACGCCCAGGCAGAGAGTCGCGATGGCTCTGGCGCATGAGGAGACGGACCGGGTGCCGATAGACCTGGGTGGCGTGGTGACGGGGATTCACCGGGATGCCTACAACCGTCTGAAGGAGCACTGGGGGATCGAAGAGGAGACGGTGCTGCACGATTTCAAGCAGCAGCTTGCGCGACCGTGTGAGGAAGTGCTGACGCGTCTGGGTGTTGACACGCGCTATGTTGACAGCGGCGGGCGGAGTGGCGACAGCCTGGAAGTCCGTGAGACTGAAGACAGCTATCTCTATACCGATGCCTGGGATATCGAGTGGCGGATGCCGAAGGACCTGCCGCTGTACTTCGACATGGTGAACAACCCGATGGCGGAGTGGACGGTGGCGGATATCGAGGCTTATCAAGTGCCGGCGGCGGCCGGCGCCGAGGGCCTGGCGCATCTGGAAGCGACCGCCCGCGAGCTGCATGAGAATATGGAGTATGCAGTGGTGCTGTTCGGGCCGTCATCGTTCTTCGAGTTTGCCTGGTATCTGCGGAAGTTCGAGATTTTCCTGGTGGACATGGTGGTGAATGAGGCGTTCGTCAACGCGCTGCTGGACAAGTTGCTGGCGTCGCATCTGGCATACTGGGAAGCGCACCTGGATGTCGTGGCGGAATACCTGGATGTCGTGCAGGTGGCGGATGACCTGGGGCATCAGGGCGGGCCGATGATGTCGCTGGAGCTGTTCGACAAGTATGTGCACCCGCGGCAGAAGGAAGTCATCAGCTACATCAAGTCACGGACTGACGCGCCCATCGTGATTCACAGTTGCGGCAGCATCCGGCAGTTCATTCCGAGGCTCATCGAGAATGGGATAGACGCGATCAACCCGGTGCAGGTGAGCGCGGCGGATATGAACCCGGCGGAGTTGAAGGCCGAGTTCGGGGACAGGATGGCGTTCTGGGGAGGCATTGACACACAGCAAATACTCCCACACGGAACGCCGGAGGAAGTGGCTGCAGAGACGAGGCGGATCATTGATGTCCTGGGTGAAGGCGGCGGATATGTGCTAAACTCGGTGCACAATATCCAGGCGGATGTGCCGCCGGAGAATGTCATCGCCATGTTCGAGACGGCGAGGGAGTATCGCCGATAGGTATATCGCCGATAGGCATATCGGATGCGAACAGGGAGGTCATACAGATGACTTGGTCAGTGAGGTATATTGCGGTGGCAGCGGCTCTGGTCGTTGCGGTGACGGCTGGTTGCGCCTATGAGGTGCAGCATCCGGTGTATTCCCCGACGGGCGACGCGACGGCGATTGAGAGGCTGAAGACAAACGTCGCGCCGGTAATGGAGATGAGCGATGAGGAAATCTCGGAGTTCATCGCGGAGAAGACGGACTTCAGCATCGTCGGGTGTGAGAACTGTCGCGGCGGGGCCGAGGGCGGACGTTCGGCCACCTTCGAGTGGAGCCTTGAGAATCCGCATCAGATTGCGTGCAAGCACTGCGGCCACGTCTATCCAAGCGAGAAGTACCCGATGGACAAGGTGGTCAAGATCGTCAACCCCGTCGGCGAGGAGCAGGAGTACCATTACTACCAGGCCGAGGACGGGCGGACGTACTTCTGGGATGCGAAGGTGCGGGGGTATATCAAAGGCTACTTCGCCGGGCGGGCAGGTGAACTCGCGCTGCTGTATCACCTGACCGAGGAGCCGCAGTATGCGCATAAGGCGGCGGTGATACTGCGCCGCCTCGCTCAGATCTTCCCCGGCTATCCCATCCGTGGCTACTATCCTGGCTACCCGGAGGAAGACAAGGTGGGGCAGACCAAACCGGGGACTGACAAGTATGGCAGCGCTTTCTACGACGGGAAACAGCGCGATGAGTATCCCTACGGCGACCCGTACTGGGCCGGCAAGTGGAGCCGCTGGTTCTATGGCAATATCCCGATCGAGCTGGTCAAGGCGCATGATCTCATCTGCACGAGTGGAGCCTATGAGGAACTCGGCGAGGGCACCAAGGAACTCG
>JAUWOG010000202.1 GCA_030612305.1 Armatimonadota bacterium
CGGATTCCTCCTGCTGCGGGTGTCAGCCCTCGGGTGGGTTGAGTAAGTCGGCGGCTGCGGCGGCTGCGGCCTGATAGACTGCTTTGACGGTCACGTGCTGGTCGTCGGCGAGGCGGCGGCAATCGGCGAACTCCGGAGAGGCAGTGATGATGCGACCGTCGCGGAGGCCGAGCTTTGCAGTGACCGGCCCGTAGGCGGTGTCCACCTGCCTGGTCTCGCGGTGCAGGCACCAGCGGCGTATCTCGGTGCGGCGGAGGCCGAAGGTGGTGGTGTGCTGGAAGATGGTCTCGGCTACGGCCTCGGCGGAGGCGGGCGGCGCGAGGGCGGAGAGCTTGACCGCCGGGCGGTTCTTCTTCATGAGTATGGGGGTGAACCAGCAATCCACCGCGCCGGCGTCGAAGATGGCCTGGCGGGCCGGGTCGTATAGCTCCGGATTCATGTCGTCTATGTTGGCCTCGATGAGTATCTGGAGGTCGTGATGGTACGGCTCGGCTGTGTGGTCATCGGCGGCCTCGCCCACCATGATGCGGAGCAGATTGGCCGCCTCAGGGAAGTCCTTCTGGCCGGCGCCGAGGCCGACGGAATGGAAGGTCATGGCCGGCATCAGGCCGAAGCCACTCCCCAGGCCGATAGCAATCACCGCGCCAGTAGGTGTCACCGTCTCGCCGGCGACGTCAAGCGGGACCGTCGGCACGCCCTGGAGGAGGTTGACGACGGCAGGGACAGGGACGGGCAGGCGGCCATGTGCGCACTCGACGAATCCGTGGGCGATGGGGATCGGCGAGGAGTGGATTTCGCCGACGCCGAGGAGTTCGAAACCGATGACGGCACCGGCGAGGTCTATGATGGTGTCGAGGCCGCCGACTTCGTGAAAATGGACCTCGTCGGGAGTGACGCCGTGGGCGCGGGCCTCGGCCTCCGCCAGACGCTCGATGAGCCGCGTGCAGGTCTGCTTGACGCGGTCGCTGAGGTCGGAAGCGTCGAGTATTGCCACCAGTTCGGAGGGCCTGCGACCGTGGTGAGTATGCGGCTCCGGCTCTTCGGAGGCGTGATGGTGGTGCGGATGAGAGGGCGCGGAAACCGTGGCGCGAGTGGCGCTGAGACCTCCGACGCGGACCTTCTCGAAGGTGAGCTGCCAGCCGTCGAGGTTGAGCTTGTCAAGCTCGGCGGTGAGTTCGGCTGCGTCAACACCGGCATCCACCAGCGCGCCGAGCACCATGTCGCCGCTGATGCCGAAAAAGATGTCCAGATAGGCGATCTTCATCCAATGGCCTCCTGAGCGCGGAACAGTGTGGGTTCTGTATCGTGGGAGTCTTCGCCGCGATGTGGGTATTACCTGCCAGAAATGTTTGGAGGAGGGTTGCGGGGGTAGAGGGAATTGGTAAAGGTCGAGTGAAGGGATTCGCTTGCGTTTCTCTCCTCTAGTAACTGAGTCTCTGAGCGCAGTGAAATGCTAGTGAATTTAGGTAATTTTTGCGTAGTTTTCAGGGAAATTATTGTGAAGTGGTGGCAAGGGCGGAAAAAAGGGACGGATCATGGTGGAATCATTTGAGGACAGAAGGGGAGAAGGAAGATGAGGATTGTTGCGTGTATCGTGGTGATGGGTGTCGTGCTGCTGATGGCGGGGGCGGCTCTCGCGAAGAGCGGGCGGACGTACTATACCGAGGAACGGCTCGGCTGGATGCAGGAGAACCTGGTGAAATGCGAATGGGCAGCGGAGGAACGAGACAAGATCATCGCGGGGGCGGATAGATGGGTGGAATACGATGACAGCCGGCTCAAGGACCTGGTGCCGCCGCCGGAGGTGCCGCGCGCCGGTAGCGTCCATAACAGCGGCTGCCCGATTCATGGGGAGGAGATACTGAAGCACCCGGGTGGCAGGAAAAGCTGGAAGATGTCGTTTGACAACATGTACAAGATACAGTGTCCGGTGGGGGGCGAGTCGTATCCGTCGAACGATTTCTGGGCGTATCTGCAGGGCGGGTGCAAAGACAAGGGGCTGCTGACGGGGGAGTATGTTGATGATGGATGGGGCTGGCAAGCGCGCGAGGGTGAGAAGAAATACTGGTTTGTCGCCTACTTCGGCCTGGAGATGACGCGGCGCTGGCTGCTGCCGGCAATCAACAACATGTCGCAGGCATATCTGCTCACCGGTGAGGAGAAATACGCGCATAAGACGGCGGTGTTGCTGTGGCAGGTGGCGCAGTACTACCCGGATTATCTCTATGAGAAGCAGTCGCGCTACGCACTGGAATTCATGGCCGGGTACAACGGGCGGCTGCAGTATCACACCTGGGAGTGCTTCACGATCCAGGACCTGACGCTGGCGTATGATGCGATCTATCCGGCGCTGGCAGATGATAAGGCGCTGGCGGAATGGACAGGCAAGAGTTGCGAGCAAGTCAAGGCGGATATCGAGGACCGCATCTTCCGGGTGGCGGCGAAGGATATCACGGATGGCTCGCACCGGATTGCAGGGAATTACGGGATGCACCAGTCGGCGCTGCTGCGGGCCGCGCTGGTGCTTGATACGGATGAGGGGGAGCAGACGTCGGCTGATATGGTGGAGTGGGTGCTGAAGGGGCCGGAAGTGGTGAGCCTGTACACCGACACGCCGCTGCCGGATGCAGTAGTGAACCTGTTTCACCGGGACGGGGTGCCGTTTGAGTCGCCGAGCTACAACTGTCACTGGATGACGGACCTGGAGGAAGTCGCGGAACTGCTGGTAGCCAACGGGGTGAACATGTGGGAGCAGCCGCGCTTCCGGATGCTGTATGAGTGGGGGATAAAGCTGACAGTGTGTGGCACGATGTCGCAGCCGATGGGTGATTCGAACAATCAGTTTGCGGGCGCGCTGGGTGTCTCGCCGACGTATCTGGAGGGGGCTTTCGGGCGGATGCGTGACCCGCGCCAGGCGGCTTCGATGGTACAGGCGGCTGACCGCGGGTCGAGGTTTCGGAGGAAGCTGTTTGAGAAATCGCTGGAAGCAGATATCCGGCAGACGGCTGAGGAATACGGGAAGATGGTGGGAGTGGAAAGCACTCTGCTGCCGGGGCTGGGCTATGCGACACTGCAGACAGGGAATGAGAGCAACCGGACGGCGGTGGCGCTGTTCTACGGCTACTACAGGGCCCATGCGCATACGGAGCGGCTGAACCTGGAGATATACTCGCACAACAACACGCTGGTGCCGGACTTCGGATACCCCGAGACGGCGGACACCTACGATCCTCGGCGGTTCGGCTGGCTGGCTCATGCGGCGGTGCATAATACGGTGATGGTTGATGCGAAGAATCAGTCATGGGGGGATGGCGAGCTAGTTACGTACCAGCCGGGGGGCTGGGTGCAGATGGTCGAGGGCCGGGCGTTGAGCGCGTATCCGGAGATGGAGCTCGATGACTTCCGGCGCAGCGTGTTTCTCATTGATGTGGATGATGACACGGCGTACTGTGTGGATGTGTTCCATGTGGCGGGAGGCAAGCAGCACGACTGGCTGGTGCATGGGCCGCCGTCGGACTTCGCGACAGAGACGGTGGCATTCTCGGAGCCGCGTAAGGAAGGGACATTCGCCGGCCCGGAGGTTCCCTACGGGCAGTTCTATGATGAGCCGGACAAGATCGAGGGCAAGCCGGGGACGCGCTACTACCCGTGCAAGGGGAGCGCGTACCAGTGGTTGTTCAATGTGCAGGAGGCGCGGCTGAGTGGCACCGGCACCGTGCGCTGGGACCTGAACCGGAGCCCGGAGCTGTACCCGAACAGGGAGACGGCGGGGATTGGCCTGCGTGCGCATCTGCTGGGCGACGATGAAGCGGTCTTCGCCTGTGACGGGATACCGCAGCGGCGGAAGGATTTCCCGGAGAAGCATAAGTGGATCATCCGGCGGCGAACGGGGGATGACCTGAGGTCCAGCTTCGCGACAGTGTTCGAACCGTTCAATGAGAATGCCCCCTGCATCCGGTCAGTAGAGAGCGTTGCGGTCTCGCCGGATGACGGGTCGGTGGCTGTCGAGGTCGTGCACGCGGAGGGCACTGACATAGTCTTCTGGACGCCGCAGCCGGAGGAAAGGCACAGCTTCGTCGGGTATGAGATCAGCGGACGGGCCGCGTGTATCAGGCTGAATGGCGAGGGGAAGGTAGTGGCCGCGCGTCTGCTTGATGGAACGGAGTTGGAGGGCAACGGGGTGCGGATCGAGTCAGCAGGGCCGCAGCAAGCGACCATCGCGGGGATTGACTATGAGGGCAATGTGGTGACGCTTGAGCAGGCGTGTCTGAAGCCGGAGCACACCGGAGCATGGATGAGCGTTGATACCGGGCAGCATAAAGCGGCGGTGCGGATAGAGAAGGTGCTTGATGCGCAGAGTTTCTCGCTGGGGGATCAGGACCTGCGGTGCGGTATCGGCAATGTGCTGGGGCTGGAGGAGGGGAACCTGATCAAGGGCGACCGGGTGATGTATTTCGTGCATCCGGGGATGGCGGTGGTGAATGAGGCGTATGATATTGTGGCGCATTTCGCGGCGCGGGAAGGGACGGATATACGCCTCGCCGAGAAGGATGTTCCCGAAGCTGCATTCACGGACGCCGACGGTGACGGCCGGAAGCGGTTCGTGGTAATGGAGATCGGCGCGGGAGATAAGGTGCTGGTCGCGACGCGGGCGGATCTGGGAAACAGGTAGCCCGGCTTATTCGCGAAGATCGAAAAGACCTCGGGCTGGAAGCTGAGAGTTGAGAAGGCCACGGGCCTGTATCTGTTTAGCGTCTTTTTTATTTTCAAGCAGGTGTCTGCAGGGAAATCAAGAAAATGTGTACATGTGCCCTGATAACAAACCCGTGCAGAATGATTGTCCGGGCTGCACGCGCCTCGGCGAGCTTCTCAGCGCCGCTCTGGAGGAGATCGTCGAGTTGCAGCGGCGCATTGAAAAGCTGGAACAGGAAGGCAAGCGTCAGGCCGCGCCCTTCCGCCGGCCCGAGCAGAAGCGCAAAAAGAACAAAGCCAAACCGGGGCGCAAAAAGGGCCACAACCCGGCCTACCGCAAGCCGCCTCCGACAGTGGATGAGTACGCTGAAGTCCCCCTCGAGCGCTGTCCTCGCTGCGGCGGGCCGGTGGATGAGGTGCGCCCGGTGAAGCAGATCATCGAAGACATCCCCGTAATTCGGGTGCACCGCCTGAAGTTGACCACCTACCGCGGGCGTTGCCCCAAGTGTGGCCCGGTGTGTAGTTCGCATCCGCAGCAAGTGTCCAGCGCGAGCGGCGCGGCCAGCACGCATGTGGGCAAGCGCGCACTGGCGCTGATGACCGCTCTCAACAAGC
>JAUWOG010000078.1 GCA_030612305.1 Armatimonadota bacterium
TCATACCGCCTCACTACGTCCCCGGCGAGCGACAGCGCATCGAGCTCTACCGCCGCCTGGCAAATGTGAGCGACGCCGACGAGCTTCCCGAACTCGTCAAAGCCACGCGCGACCGCTACGGTAAGCTCCCGACACCGGTGCGAAACCTTGTAACAGTGGCCCGCATTAGGTTAAAGTGTAGGCAGGCACGCGTCCTCGAAATCGCCGCCGGACGCGATCAGGTGACCTTGCGCCTCGACCCGAAGCACAGATTCACTGCGGGCGAACTCCGCGTTCTCGAGGCTCTCTTCATTCCCAGCCGCCGCCAGGCGCGTCACGGCAGCAGGGCTGCCTTGCCCAGAATCGTATTCCGCGAGCAGCAGATTGACCTGGGCTTCACCAAGAAGGACCCCCAGGCGCTCATTCCGGTGCTCAATGCTCTGCTCGACCGCCTCATAGACCGCCACAACGCCGCAGCGCACACTCGCACCTCACTGACAGAGAAAGCCGGCAGGAATCCCACCCATGAGCGATAACAGCCCCGACGAGCAGACACCCGCTGCTCCGATGGCGCCGACGACCGGCCGGCCGGCTGCTGTCGGCGTCTCATTCCGCAGCAGCGGCAAGATCTATTACTTCGAGCCCACCGACGTGAAGCTCGCACCCAACGACTACGTCATCGTGCGCACCGAGAAGGGCACTGACATCGCCCAGGTCACCAGGCTTGTCTTCGATCCGGACAGGCTCCAGACCGGCACGCCGCTCAAGCCGATCGTACGCAAGGCCACCGACGACGACCTCCAGCAGGAGCAGAAACTGCGCGAAAGGGAACACAGTGCATCGCGCACCTGCGAGAAGAAGATCGCCGAGCACGACCTGCCGATGAAGCTCATTGACGCCGACTACACCTTTGACGCCCGCTGCCTCGTCTTCTTCTTCAGCGCCGAGGGCCGGGTAGACTTCCGCGC
Organism: Armatimonadota bacterium; assembly: GCA_030612305.1. Taxonomy (GTDB): domain Bacteria; phylum Armatimonadota; class Zipacnadia; order Zipacnadales; family UBA11051; genus UBA11051. The sequence goes on from JAUWOG010000078.1 coordinate 948, forward strand.
CCTCGTCAAAGACCTCGCCAGGACCTTCAGAACACGTATTGAACTCCGCCAGATCGGCGTCCGCGACGAAGCCAAGATGCTCGGCGGAATCGGCTCATGCGGACGACCTCTCTGCTGCCAGGCATTCCTCCGCAACTTCGAACCCGTCGGCATCAGGATCGCCAAGGACCAGGACCTCTCCCTCAATCCCACTAAAATCAGCGGCGTCTGTGACCGCCTCATGTGCTGTCTCCGCTTCGAGCACCAGCAGTATCTCGACATGCGCAAGCAACTCCCTTCCGAAGGCGAAATCGTCGTCACGCCTCAGGGCGAGGGACGGGTCATCGCTCGCCATGTCATCAGCGAAGAAGTCGTCGTCCAGTTGGACCCCGAAACCGTCATCACCGTCCCTGCAAGCAGCCTGCAGCGCAAGACCGACACTGAAACCAAAGCCGAAACCCGGAGGGACAGACCAGCGAGAAGAAGAAGGCGGCGCTGAAACCCGCCTCATTCCCAAGTCGTTGCCGTTCATCAATGCCGTCTGGCGTTCGCCCCTCTCCGAAGCACGCGGAGCGTGCTACTGAGGACGCTCCGCGTGCTGCGGTGAGGGGCCGGTCGCCGTAGGAGAAACGACGTCGCAACTCAGCCTCAAAGGCAGGTACGACGCATGACAGACCAGCCCGATGACAAGAATAGCTTCTACATCACCACACCGATCTACTATGTGAGCGGGCAGCCTCACATCGGCAGCTCCTACACCAACATCGCCTCCGACGTCCTGGCCCGCTATCACCGCTTCCGCGGCGAGAGCGTCGTCTTCGCCACCGGCACCGACGAGCACGGCCAGAAAGTCGCGCGCGGTGCCGCCGAAGCCGGCAAGTCACCGCAGGATTTCGCCGATGCACTCGTCGGCGACTACAAGCGCGCCTGGGACCGCCTCCACGTCAAATACACCCGCTTCATCCGCACCACGGAGCAGCAGCACGTTCACGTCGTCCAGGACATCTTTGCCCAGCTTCTGTCCCAGGACGACATCTACCTCTCCGAGTACACGGGCTGGTATTGCGTGCCCTGCGAGACCTATCTGCTCGAAGCCGACCTCCTCGACGGGAGCTGCCCCGAGTGCGGCCGGCCCGTCGAGCAGGTCTCCGAAAGAGCCTATTTCTTCCGCACCAGCAACTACGCCGATGACCTCATCCGCCATATCGAGGACAACGAGCAGTTCATCGCCCCGGAAAGCCGACGCAACGAGGTCCTCGCCTTCATCAGAAATGGGCTCCAGGACGCCTGTATCAGCCGCGCGAGGACCGACTGGGACATCCCCGTCCCCGACGATGACACCCAGTCCATCTACGTTTGGCTCGATGCACTCGCCAACTACCTCACAGTCGCCGGCTTCGCGACCGATGATGAGCAGTTTGCAGCCGTCTGGCCGCCCGACGTTCAGCTCATGGGCAAGGACATCCTCATCCGCTTCCACGGCACTCTCTGGCCCGCAGTGCTCATGGCTCTCGACCTTCCCCTCCCTCGCTGCCTCTTCGCCCACGGCTGGTGGAACGATGGGACCGGACAGAAAATGAGCAAGTCCAAAGGCAATGTCATTGACCCCTTCGAGGTCATAGACCGCCTGGTGGAGTATTCCGGGGTCCGCACCAAATTCGCCGTGGACACTCTCCGCTATTACCTCCTCAGAGAGGTCCCCTTCGGCGCTGACGGCAGCTTCTCAACCGCAGGCCTCCTCCAGCGCTTCAATGCCGACCTCGCAAACGACCTTGGTAACCTCCTCAACCGCACCTTGCCTCTGGTCGAGCGCTATCTTGGTGGTCGCGTCCCTGCCCCCGGCCCCGGCGCTGGGGGGCTCGCCGAGGACATCACTCAGACCGTCGAGGAAGTCCGGACCTGTCTCGACGAAGTCAACTTCCGCGACGCACTCATGGCCATCTGGGAACTCATCGCCCGCTGCAACAAGTTCATTGACCAGCGAGAACCCTGGACGCTCCACAAGCAGGGCAAGCGCGTCGAACTCGATGCCGTACTCTACGACATGCTCGACGCCATCCGCGTGATTGCCATTCTCATAGATCCGTTCATGCCCGAGGTGGCCGAAGAAATCTGGCAGCAGCTCGGCCTCTCCGACGCCGCACTCCAGCGCACCTGGGACGACCTCCGGCCACAGCGTCTTCAGCCCGCCATCGCCATCCATCGTGGCGCGCCCATCTTCCCCAGGATGGACCTCGACAGGGCGCTGGCAAAGCTGGCAAACATCGAAACGCCGCCGCAGGACGACGACTCACCCGAGGATGCTCAGCAGGTAACCGGCGACGAGGAAAGCGGCGACGAGCCCGGCACAATCTCATTCGCCGATTTTCAGGGCCTCGACCTCCGCACCGGCCGCATCCTGGAAGCCACTCGCATCCCGGGCACCGACAAGCTTCTCGTCCTGCAAGTTGACATCGGCGAAGAGCAGCCGCGCCAGGTCGTCGCCGGGCTCGCCGCACGTTTCAACCCGCGCCAGTTGCTTGGCCGCACCGTCGTCCTCGTGGCGAACCTCGAACCCGCCACCATCCACGGCACCGAGTCTAATGGCATGATACTTGCCGCTGGTGAAAAAGAGCCTCTGGCACTCATCACGACCGACGATGACGTTGAACCAGGGGAAAAAGTCCGCTAATTCTGCTATAATCATTGCGACCTCCGGACGACCGCCAGTGGCCCTCGCCACCGACGATGTCGTTGAAGCAGGAGAAAAAGTCTGCCAATTCTGCTATAATAATGCGACCTCCAGACGACCTCCGGCCCGCTACCAGTGATCTCGCATCGGCTTACTCATCAGGTCGCGTCTAAGAGCCTACGAATATGAAGATGACTGCGAAAAAGCTGAAACGGCTCGGCCTGCTCTGGCCTGCGCTCATCATCGCAGGCGTCGTCGCCGGCATCACCGTGCTCGTACGCTATGCCGGCACCGACAGCATAGCCGTCCACCTCTACTACCTCCCCATCATGTACGCCGGTTATGTTTTCGGCGACTACGGGGCAATCGTCGTCTCTCTCTTCAGCACGCTGCTCTGCGGCCCGTGGATGGCTGCGCGCTACGAGCTGGACAAACCCATTATGCAGACTCCCGCCGACATGCTCGTCCGCATGTGTACCTTCTACGTCGTCGGCCTCGCCGCATCACGCGCCTCCCTCGAGCTCAAGCGAAGAGCCGCCGAGGCACACATGCTCTACGAGGTCGCGCGCAGCATCACAAGCACCCTCCGCCTCCATGACGTCCTCGACCTCATCGCCCAGAGCGCAAGGCACGTCATGGACGCCAAGGGATGTGTTATCCGCCTGCTCGATGAGGACACCGACGAGCTCGTGCCCGCCGCCATGTCCGGCCTCAGCCAGGAGTACTGGCAAAAGGGCAAAGTCGTCGGCGCTGCCAGCCCGGTCAATGGCAGGGCACTCACTGGAGAAGCCGTGCAGATACTCGATGTCACCCAGGAAGAAGGTTTTCAATACCCCGAAGCGGCCCGGGACGAGGGGATCAGCTCCGTCCTCACACTCCCTCTCCGCACCAAGAGCGGCACATGTGGAATAATCCGCATATATGCCAAGCGAAAGCACAGATTCACTGAGCAGGAAATCCAACTCCTCACTACCTTCGCAGACCAGGCCGCCGTCGCCATTGAGAACGCCGAACTCTACGAAGACATCCGCCGCAACTACTACGAAACCGTCCGCGCACTCACCACCGCCGTCGAGGCAAAAGACGCCGCCACCTACAAGCATTCCGAGCGCGTCAGTGAGGTTGCCGACCGCCTCGCCGAAGCCATGGGCCTCGATGCCGACGAACGCGAGATGCTGCGCTTCGGCTGCATCCTCCACGACATCGGGAAGATTGGCGTTCACGAAGAGGCGCTCGAAGCCCGAGATACCGAAACACCCGAGCAGATTTTCTACCAGATGCACCCGCTTATCGGCGCCAGCATCCTCAGGCCGATCGGCTTCCTCGAACCGGCCCTCGACATCGTGAAGCACCATCACGAACGCTGGGACGGTGACGGATTCCCCGAGGGGCTCAAAGGACAAGACATCCCCCTTTCTGCCCGCATCGTCGCCGTAGTGGATGCCTTCGACAGGGTGCAATATGCCGGCGGCAGAGGCGTCAAGACCGTTGCCACCAAGGCCGCGCTGCTTGAGATCGTCTCCCGTGCCGGCAGCGAGTTCGATCCCGGAATCGTCGGCAAGTTCCACAAGATGATGCTCGGCGCAGACGGGGCGCAAGCAGAGACTGAACCCGACGCCGAACCGGCCTCGAGCGCCCACTCCTCATCCCCACCCGAGTCTGGAGCCGCCGCGGCCAACCCGACATCAGCAACCGACGCCGATACCGAGGATCCCGCTGCCACTGATGCTGCACCCACGCCGACCGATGAATAAAACCACCGCTGCTATCGGCCTCCTCCTCATTGCCGTCGTAGCCTGCATCATTGCTGCCGATGCCGACGGTGACGGCACGGGCCTCGACATCCAGCGTTTCGTCCAGGACGCCGGCGGCCCCTACTGGTACACCGTCTCCATCCAGGGGCGGCCCGCCGGCTATGTCCGCTGGCAGGCCTTCGCCGACGACACCCGGGACGGATGCCCTCTCCGGGTCGAAGAGTGCGCCAAAATCACCTTCGTCGTGGACGGACGCACCCAGAAGATGGACAGCCGCCAGGTCACCCACTACGACGAAGCCCTGCTCCCGCGCCGCATCGAGATGTGGCAGAACCAGATGGGTAGAGTCATGGATCGGACGGTTGAGGTCGGCCCCGACAAGTTGCACGTGACACTCAACCAGCCCGACGGCACTCATACAACCGAGATCGCCCGCCCGGATGATTTCGGCTCCGATGTCCGCGTTTTCCTCGCTGCCGCCGCCGGACAAGTCAAGCCCGGATGGGAGACCGTCTTCTCCGCCTTCGATCCGTATGTCGGTCACCTCGACCGCTACTCGGTCCGCGTCGAAGAGCAGCGCCAGACCGACCTCGGCATCGAGACGCTCCTCATCACCCGTCTCGAGAAGATGGGCGTCGAGATCCACACATGGCTCGGACCGGACGGCTTCATCCTCCGCCAGTCCTTTCCGCAACTCATGGACTTGAAGCTCGTTCGCACGACCGAGCAGGAAGCGCTCGCCGACATCCCCGGGCCCACCTTCAGCAGCGGAATCCGCGCCGGTACGCCGCCCGCCGACCCGCACAAGACCGACCGCGTCTGCCTCATCGCCACCGCCGTCACCGGCAGCGTCACCGACATGATCCCTGTTACCGATCGCCAGCAGGTGCTCCTGCGTGCCGATGGCAGTGCCGAAGTGACCATCACCCCGCAGCGCGAGCCGGCTCACCTGGTGCGGCTGCCGATCTCGCCCGAGACTCCCGGCGCGCCGGCCGACCTCGCTGCATATCTCCAGCCCAATGAGATAACCCAGAGCGACAGCGAAGAGGTCAGCAGCCTCGCCGCGGATATCATCGGTGATGAGACGGACGCATGGACGGCCGCAAAGCTGCTGCTCGACTGGGTCCATGACAACCTGAAGCGGGTGACAAGCGATCCGAGGCCTGTCTCGGCGCTGGAGGTCCTCGAGCAGGGCTCCGGCGATTGCAGCGAGCATGCCGTACTGCTGGCTGCTCTGGCGAAGGCGGCCGGCATCCCGCCGCGCATTATCATCGGCCTCGTCTATGTCAACGGCGCATACTGCTACCACGAATGGAACGAGCTTTATGTGGGCGAGTGGGTGGAGATGGACCCGTCCTGGAACAGGTACACCGTTGGCGCCGGCCATTTGAAGCTCGCGGGTGCGGCGGCGGACCGCGAGGCGATGCTGCGCAACCACCTCGCCGGCGGCCGCACGATCGGCACACTCTTTCTGAAGTTCAAGCCGCAGTGACCCGCATTCACCCTCCGAGGCCTCGCCCGCCGTTGCCTTGTGCCTTTGCCATTTGCAGGGCGCGGACCTCGTGTCGCGCCGCCGCTCCCGCAGACAACCAGTCACACAACACCACAGCAACTCAGACGAGGTAACACACGTGCTGAAAGAACTCAAAGACAAACGAGTGGCCGTACTCGCCGGCGGACAATCCGGCGAGAGAGAGGTATCATTCCGTTCCGGCCAGGGCGTCATGGAGGCTCTGCAGGCAGCGGGTATTGACGCTGTGATGCTCGACCCGGAGCCGGACCTTGCCGGGCAGATCGCGCGCGCCGGGGCAGATGTCGCCTTCAACGCCCTCCACGGCGGTGCCGGCGAGAATGGCACTGTCCAGGGCGTCCTCGAAATGGCCGGCATCCCTTACAGCGGCTGCGGCGTCCTGGCCAGCGCGCTCACTATGGACAAGCCGCTGAGCCTGGCCGTCTTGACGCAGAGCGGCTTCCCGGTGCCGGAGCACGTAGTTGTGTCCGCCCGCAGTAGCGCTGCAGACCTCGAAGCTGGCGTTGCGCGCATCGGCCTGCCTCTGGTCACCAAGCCGGCGTGCGAGGGTTCCAGCCTCGGCGTCGAGATCTGCCATGACGAAGAGCGGGCGCTGGCGGCTGCCCGCGAGCTGATCCACCGGTACGGCAGAATCCTCGTCGAGGAGTTCATCGGGGGCACCGAGATAACCGTCGGCGTCCTCGGCTGGCACGAGCGCACCAGGGCGTTGCCCGTGCTTGAGATCGTCCCCCACAAGGAGTTCTACGACTACGAGGCCAAGTACACCAGGGGCGCGACGGACCTCATCTGTCCGGCGCGCATTTCCGAGCAAGCCGCCGCCGAGGCCCGCCGCCTCGCCCTCGAAGCGCACCTGCTGACGGGCTGTCATGGTATCAGCCGCTGTGACATGCACCTCGATGAGCAGGGGCAGGTCTGGATCCACGAGATCAACTCGATGCCCGGCCTCACCGAGACATCCGACGTTCCCCACGAAGCCATCGCCGACGGCATGACCTACCAGGACCTTGCCCTCGAGATACTCGCCAGCGCCTTCCACCGCTGAACTCACATGCCGGCTTCTTCCCCCTCGCTCGCCTCCGTCTCGCCGGACCGATTCCGGTGCGCTGGCGGCGCGAACATCAGGGCATCGCCATGCTCAATCCTCGTCCCGGAGCGCCTTGACAGAACTGTGAACGGCCATTGTGGGCAAAGTAATAAAGAGGTAGGACAAAGCCGGATATTATTGACCGCTTTGCTCTGAATGGACATGACAGGTTCATCCAGAGTGTAGGCGGCAGGCGGGGTTTCGGGTCGATTCGGGGTGATGTGTAGAATCAGCCGCAGACTGGTCACTCGATTACACAGGTTTCTGACGGAAAGTTCCGCCAGAGGGGGGGAGGGCAGGTCGAATTCTGGCGAATCCGGGGGGAGGCTCCGTGGGTCAGATGCGATTTCGTATAAGTTCGCGGGGATTCGCTGC